>CAJBIL010000430.1 GCA_903953145.1 uncultured beta proteobacterium | reverse complement strand
CCCTCCGGTGCTGGGACGTGCTTCAGGCAAATGGTCGATCCAGCTCTCGCGGCGCATCACCGACGAAAATGGCAAATTTGACGGTGTTGTGGTCGCCTCGCTTGACCCCACCTACTTCACCCTTTTCTACAAAGAACTCCTGCTCGGCGAACAAGGCATCGTGGCTTTGTTCGGCACCGATGGCGCCGTTCTCGCGCGGAGAACCGAGAACCAGCAAGCGTTTAGTGGCGACCTCTCTGCCAGCCCGGTATTCAAGCGCTTTGCCGAGGGCGACGAAGCCAGCACCATTGCTTACCGGTCGATTTCCGACGGCATCGAGCGCATCCATCATTTCAGGAAATTACCGTCCTACCCGCTGATTGTCGGTATTGGCGTATCCAACAAAGACATTTTTGCCACACACGAAGAATACAAAGTACAACTGTTGCAACAAGCCGCTTTTATCACGCTGCTTTTTGTCGTGCTCGCCGCCATCGCCTCGCTGAACCGCGCCGCACGCCTGCGCCACTCGGTTGCCGAGCGCCAAGCCCTGGTTCAGTTGCAAAACATTACGCGCCGCGTGCCGGGCGTGGTCTACCAGTATTTGTTGCGCCCGGATGGCACCTCATGTTTCCCCTTTGCCAGCGAGGGCATGTTAGATATCTACGGGGTAACGCCCGAAGAGGTAATACATGATGCGGCCAAAGTATTCACCCTGATCCATCCGGAAGATCTGGCCGAACTGAACGAATCGATCCACGTCTCGGCGCGCCAGCTAACGCCATGGGTGCATGAATACCGCGTTTGCCTGGCAGACCAATCTATCCGCTGGCTGTCCGGCCGGGCGATTCCTGAACAACGGGACGATGGATCAGTGCTCTGGAATGGTTTCATCGCCGATGCCACCCAACGCAAGCAGGCGGAAGAATCGCTGATCACGCTGTCCGCTGCGGTCGAACAATCACCGGTCTCGATCATCATTACCGACCCTGCCGGCATCATCCAGTACGTCAACCCGACATTTGAGCAAATCACCGGCTACACGCGTGCCGAGGTAATCGGACAAAACCCGCGCATCATCTCGGCCAATGAGAAAGCACCGGAAAAATATCAGGCGATGTGGGCGACGCTGCTGGCCGGCAAAATCTGGCGCGGCGAGTTTCGTAACCGCCACAAGGACGGCACGTTGTCGTGGGAGCGTGCAGTAATCTCGCCCGTGTTTAATGATCGGGGCGTCGTGATTCACTTCATCGCCAACGAAGAAGACGTCACCGAACATAAGCGCATCGAAGAAAGACTGCGCATTGCCGCTACCGCCTTTGAGTCGCAGGAAGGGATGTTCATCACGGATGCAGAAAACGTCATCCTGCGCGTCAATCAGGCGTTCTCCCGGATCACCGGCTATGAGGCCGAAGAAGCCATCGGCAATACGCCAAGCCTGCTCAGTTCGGGCCGTCACGACGGTGCTTTCTACAGCGCCATGCATGACGCAATCGCAGCAGAAGGTGTGTGGCAGGGCGAAATCTGGAACCGCCGTAAAAACGGTGAGGTATTCCCCGAATGGCTGACCATCACCGCCGTCAGAAACGAGGCCGGAGAACTCACCCATCACGTGTCAACGATCACCGACATCACCCAGCGCAAAGCCGCCGAAAGCGAGATCAATCACCTCGCTTTCTATGACCCGCTGACCCGCCTGCCCAACCGCCGGCTGCTCAGCGACCGCTTGCGTCAGGCGATGGCGGCCAGTAGCCGCAGTGAGTGCGAAGGCGCACTGCTGTTCATCGACCTCGACCACTTCAAAACGCTCAACGACACGCTCGGACATCACATGGGCGACCTGCTGCTCCAGGAAGTCGCCCGCCGGCTGACCGCCTGTGTGCGTGAGGGCGATACCGTTGCCCGCCTGGGCGGCGACGAGTTTGTGGTGATGCTTGAAGACCTCAGCAAGCGCCCGCGTGAAGCCGCCGCGCAAACCGAAACCATCGGTGAAAAAATTCTCTACGCACTCAACTTGCCCTTTGACCTCGCCGGTCACGACTACCACAGCACGCCGAGCATCGGCATCACGCTCTTTACCGACCACCAGAACAGCAGCGATGAGCTGATGAAACGCGCCGATCTGGCGATGTACCAGGCCAAAGCAGCCGGCCGCAACACCTTGCGCTTTTTTGACCCGGACATGCAGGCCGCCGTCAATGAGCGCGCCGGGCTTGAACGTGATTTACGCTGTGCCTTGCAGGAAAACCAGCTGGTGCTCTTTTACCAGGCGCAAGTCGACGGCGACGGCACGCTGACCGGTGCCGAATCGCTGGTGCGCTGGCAACACCCGCAGCGCGGCATGGTTTCACCGATCGAATTCATCCCGCTGGCTGAAGAAACCGGGCTGATCCTGCCGCTTGGTCACTGGGTGCTGGAAACCGCCTGCAAACAGCTGGCCGTCTGGGCTGGCGATGCGCAAACGGCGCACCTGACCATCGCCGTCAATGTCAGCGCCAGACAGTTCCGCCAGCCCGCCTTTGTGGCTGAAGTGCTCGCCGTACTTGAGCAAACCGGCGCCAACCCCGAACGACTCAAACTCGAACAGACTGAAAGCCTGCTGCTCGAAGACGTTGAAGACATCATCCAGAAGATGACCGAGCTCAAAGCCCGGGGCGTCGGCTTCTCACTCGACGATTTTGGCACCGGCTATTCGTCGCTGTCCTATCTCAAACGGTTGCCGCTCGATCAACTGAAAATCGACCAGTCCTTTGTCCGCGATTTGCTGATCGACCCGAACGATGCAGCGATTGCCCGCACCATCGTTGCGCTGGCCGGAAGCCTTGGCATGTCGGTGATTGCCGAAGGCGTTGAAACCGAGGCGCAACGCATCTTCCTCGCCGGTCTCGGCTGCCACGCCTACCAGGGCTATTACTTCGGCCGGCCGGGGCCCATCGAAGCGCTGATCCAGACAAATCAAACGAAGTCATGACAAACGGCCTGCAAAACATGCCGATCGGCAAACGCATTGCGCTGGCGCTGGCCATGCCAATCGTCGGTCTGCTGTTTTTCTCGTTATGGACACTGGGCATTTATCAACGCACAGCCAACGATGCCCGTGACTTGCTGGCGATGGCCGGCCTGGCACCCTCGGTCAGCGCGCTGATCCACGAGTTGCAACAGGAACGCGGCGTCTCGGCCGGCTTTATCGGCTCGCGCCCCGCTGGAAATGGCAACGGTAATAACGCCTTTGCCGACAGACTGCCGGCGCGCTATCAACAAACCGACGAGAAAAAACAGGCGCTGTTCACCCTGATCGATTCACCCGATAATCTGGCCATCGCCAATTTCGACCAGCGGCTCGGGCGCCAGATTCAGGCCGCCAGAGAAACCCTGGAAAAACTCTCCGACTGGCGCCAGGCGACGCTCAAGCGCGAACTGCGCGCCGATGAGATCACGACAAATTACGGCAACACCATTGAAGAGCTGATCGCCATCATCCGCGAGATGCTGCTGGCCAGCACCAGTACCGGGCTATCGCGCACCATCAACGCCTACGCCAATCTGATTCAGGCCAAGGAGCTGACCGGCCTCGAGCGCGCGCTCGGCTCGACGCGCTTTATCGAGGGCCGGCTTGATCCGGCCAGCCACACACGCCTGCTCAACCTGATCGACCGCCAGAAGCGTTATCTGGAGCAGTTCCGTCAGGTTGCCTCGCCGCAGCAGGTTAAACATCTTGAACAAGCACTGGCCGGTGCTGACAGCATTGAGATCGAACGCCTGCGCCAACTTGCCAGCCAGCCGCAAGCCAGCGTCAAAGCGGATCGTAAAAATAATGCGCCAGACAACACCGTTAAAGCCAATGCAGTTGATGCAACCCACTGGTTTGACACGATGACCCGCCGGATCGACCAGATGAAGTCGGTTGAAGACAAGGTAGCCGCCGACCTGATCGCCCAGGCCCAGTCCAGTGAAAAGTCAGCCCGTAATACGGCCCGGCTGGTGACGTTGATCACCCTCCTCGCGCTAACGCTGACGGTGGCGATTGCCGTAGCGCTGGCGCGTGACATCATCCGCCCGATCACCCGTATCACAGCCTCCATGAACAGGCTCGCCGCTCGCGATGAAGCCAATGAAACGTTAGGCACTGTAGGCGCTGTAGAAAAGGAAGACCACCTGCGAGGTGACGAAATCGGCGATATGGCACGCGCCATGCTGGTCTTCAAGGACAATCTGCTGCGTATTGCCCAAGACGAAGCGCGTTCAAAAAATGAGGCCTTCCTGCGCCTGCATCACAAAGCCCTGAGCGCCATCTCGCAAGGTGTGCTGATCACCGGCGTCGGCAAGAAAATCAGCTTCGCCAATGCGGCCTTCCTGCAAACCACCGGCTATAGCGAAGCCGAAATCCTGGGCAAGACGCCGGGCTTCCTCTATGGCCCGGAAACCGACAATAACGTGCGCACGGAACTACGCGCCGCGACGTCAGCCGGCCAGACACTATCGCGAAAAATCCTCGGCTATCGCAAGAACGGCGAAGCATTCTGGTGCGAAGTCTCGGTCGCCCCGGTGCTTGATAGCGAAGGCCGGCCAACCCACGTCGTCAGCGTCATGCACGACATCACCGAAAGCCACCGTGTCGAGCAGGAAATGCGGATCGCAGCCATTGCCTTTGAATCCCTGCACGGCATGATGGTGACCGACGCAGCCGGCACCATCCTGCGCGTTAATCGCGCCTTCACGCAGATGACCGGCCACAGTGCCGAAGAAGCCGTCGGCCAGTCGCCCTCAATGCTTAAATCCGGCCGTCACGACAGCGAGTTTTACGCCAACATGTGGCGTGAGCTGGCCAGCACCGGCCAGTGGTATGGCGAAGTCTGGGATCGACGCAAAAACGGTGAAATTTATCCGAAGTGGCAAACCATCTCGGCGGTGAGTGGAATCGACACGCAGATCACGCACTACGTCGCGGCCTTCTCCGACATCAGCGAGCGAAAAGAAGCCGAAGAACGGATTCTCAGCCTGGCTTTTTATGACCCGCTCACCCAGTTGCCGAATCGCCGCCTGCTGCTTGACCGCTTGCAACAGGCGTTGCTGACCGGCGAGCGGAGCAGGAATCTGGGTGCCCTGCTGTTCATCGACCTCGACCAGTTCAAAACACTGAATGACACGCTTGGCCACGACGTCGGCGACCTCTTGCTGGTTGAAGTGGCAAAACGCCTGCAAAGCTGTCTGCGTGCCTGCGATACCGCTGCTCGACTCGGTGGTGACGAGTTCGTGGTGATGCTCGAAGATCTCAGCGATGAGCCGCTCGAAGCCATTGCCCAGGCTGAAATCGTCGGTGAGAAAATCCTGACAATACTAAATACCAGCTATCGTCTTGGCGGCCACAGCCACCACAGCACGCCAAGCATTGGCGTTACCCTGTTCAACGGGCAGGAAACCGGCATCGACGAGTTGCTCAAACAGGCCGATCTGGCGATGTATCAATCGAAGGCATCCGGG
>CAJBIL010000429.1 GCA_903953145.1 uncultured beta proteobacterium | reverse complement strand
CGATGGAAAACGTATTCGCTTTGCCCATGCCGATGTCAGCGGATTTTCGTTGTTTGAAGAGGCGCAATATCGCGGCGTGCTGGCAGCGGAGCGTACGTTGCGCCGGTTGGGGTATAAGGT
The DNA here is from genome assembly GCA_903953145.1 of uncultured beta proteobacterium. GTDB lineage: Bacteria > Pseudomonadota > Gammaproteobacteria > Burkholderiales > Rhodocyclaceae > CAJBIL01. Next base: position 1,530 of record CAJBIL010000429.1, on the reverse strand, counting down.
ATCGGGTTGAGGTTGGGTTGCGCTGTGGCGCAGGCTGTTTTACGAAGTGCTTCTACGTATTTGTCGTATGCGAAACTATTCTTGATAGACTGATACACATGGAATTCACACTGACCGAGCACGCAATCAAGCGTTGCAGAAGGCGAAAAATAGAATTGGAATGGATTTCAGCGGCGCTGACCCATCCAGCACGAACAGAGAACGATGAAGACGATCCAACGTTAGTCCATGCACTGTTGGCTATCCCCGAAAAAGGTTTTCGGATTCTGCGCGTGATCTACAATGAAACCGTTGCCCCTATTGCAGTGGTCACGGTTTATTTTGACGATGAGGTTACCGACTTATGAAACTTGAATTTGATCCGCAGGCAGATGCAGCTTACCTAGAATTGTCCGACGCAGAAGTCGAAACGACCCGGCAAATCGAGCCGGGCATTGTCATTGACTACGATGCAGCAGGCCATATCGTGGGTATCGAAGTGCTTTCACTCAGCAAACGTGGTTCATCAGCGCCGATAAAGCAAGCTGCTTAACGGTGCTTCGGCTGAGTAGTTTTTTGTGGCGTTAAATCCTTTTCTGTTATCTCAACGAGCGCGGTGATCAAAAAGTAATATTTTTAGACCGTTCTCGCAAGCGAGGCCCCCCGGCCACCTTCTAATTCGCCCCGCCTTCACATAACATGCAAAGCAGTTATAAGCATGGAGGCCAGCATCATGAACTTCAATATCTACCTTGACGACGAAACGGGTCTGCAACTCAACAAGGTTGCCAAAAAGGTTGGCGAAAGCCGGAATGCGCTGGTTCGCCAGGCAGTGGCCGAGTGGCTGAAGCGGCAAGGCAAATCTCAATGGTCAGCGGATTTGCTAGCCTTTAACGGTATGCCCGACCTACCTGAATTTGAAGCAAGCAGAGACCGCCTCCAACCGCCAGCAGAAGACCCGCTGCATGAACCTAGAAAAAGCAGTTAACCACGGCGAACAGCGCGAAGCCTCCCTGAAGAGGGACGGCGGGCACAACGAAAAAAGAAGGACTTGCGTGAAATTTTCTAATCACCCGTTGGGTGATTAGATGGAAAAGGTTGAAACCGAGATTGCATTCAGGTATCCGACTGGATACAATTTGGCTGCATGAACACCTTTCGCAGTTCAGATGAGTTTGACACTTGGCTTGCGGCATTGAAGGACAAGCTAGGTCGTGCTCGCATAGCGCTTCGCATCCGCTCTGCCGAACATGGCAACTTCGGAGACTGTGAACCCGTCGGCGAGGGAGTTTCTGAAATGCGTATTCATTTCGGTCCTGGCTATCGCGTCTATTTCACCCGTCGTGGAGAGGTGCTCTATTTGCTTCTGTTGGGAGGCGACAAGTCCTCACAGAAGCGCGACATCAAACGCGCCATTGAGATGGCGCGGGCTTTGGATAAGGAGTGAACCATGGCCAAATTTTCCCCATTCGATGCTGCCGACTACCTCGACGATGAAGAAACCATCGCGGAGTACATTACTGCCGCATTGGAAGATTCCAATCCTGATGT
>CAJBIL010000428.1 GCA_903953145.1 uncultured beta proteobacterium | reverse complement strand
TGACCAGCACACGCATGTCGCTGCCCTCAATGTGTAATGGCGTCAGGACGTGGTAACCCGCCTGTTCGCGGTAAATCCGGTTGTCGATCAGGATCTGGTGCTGCGGCTCATAAACACCACGTGCGACAACGCGGCGATAGCGCAGCGATTGGCCATCAACCTGCGTGCCGGGCATTTGCACCGGCGGTTCGGCGCTGCGTGTATCGAGCAGGGTTTGCAGATCGCCTTTGACGCTGGCCTTGTTCCACTGCCACTGGCCGAAGGCAATGAACAGCGGCACGAGCAACAGCGCTGCCAGCGTCGGCAGCAGGCGCGGCCGGAAGCGGTGCGGTGGCCGCAGATTTGCATCACGGCTTGCGCTATGCGCATAATCGGGGCTCCCATTACTGGAGTCGGCCATGTTCAAGCTCGTCATCGTCCTCATGTTGATCGGCGTGGTCGGCAGCCTGTTTTCCGGGCTGTTTTTTCTTTACAAGGATCGCAACGGCAGCCAGCGCACGGCAAAAGCGTTGACGCTGCGCATTAGTCTGTCGATTGCTATCTTTCTATTGTTACTACTCGGCTTCCGTTTCGGTTTGATTCCCGGCTATACCCAATAAACGAAGATAAACAGACCAAGCCACACCACGTCCACAAAGTGCCAGTACCAGGCGACGCCCTCAAAAGCGAAGTGCCGGTCGGCCGTAAAATGCCCTTTCAGGCAACGCCCATAAACGACCATCAGCATGATTGCGCCCAGCGTTACGTGGAAGCCGTGAAAGCCGGTGAGCATGAAAAAGGTTGCGCCATAAACACCGGCACCGAGCGTCAGGCCAAGTTCGGTATAGGCGTGGTGATATTCCCAGACCTGGAAGCCCATGAAGCTGACGCCGAGCAGGATCGTGGCCAGCAGGCCGAGGTTCAGCTGACGGCGGTTGTTCTTCAGCATGCCCCAGTGCGCGAAGGTCAGCGTTGCGCCGGAGGTGAGCAGCAGCGCGGTGTTCAGCGCCGGCACGCCCCAGGCGCCCATCGGCGTGAAGTTCGGGCCTTTGGGGCCGGCTGACGGCCACGCTGCGGTGAAGTCCTTCCACAGCGAAAACGCCGGGTCCATGCCGGCCAGCGCCGGTACCGAGATTGTGCGCAGGTAAAACAGCGCACCGAAGAAGGCCGCGAAGAAGGCGACTTCCGAGGCGATAAACCAGACCATGCCGTAGCGGAAGGATTTGTCCTCCCATTCGCGGTAAGCGCCGCGCTGGTTCTCGCCGATGATCTTGCCGAACCAGTTGAACATCACGTAAATAATGATTGCGGTGCCGCCAATCATGATCCACGGGCCAGGCGCAAAGGCATTCATCTGGAGGATGAAACCGAGCGCCAGCAGGAACATGCCGCCGGACAGGATGAACGGATACAGGCTGGGCTGCGGAACGAAGTAGTGGTTGGCGTGCGAATTTTCGTGTGCTGCGCTATGGGTGGTCATGCGTCACTCTCTTTCTTTGGGCGCGGATTTCTCGCCGGCGACATTAAAGAAGGCATAAGACAGGGTCACGGTACGGATCTGCTCGTCGATCTCGGGCTTGACGATGAAGGTCAGCGGTAATTCTTTCGTTTCGCCCGGTGCCAGCGTCTGCTGGGAGAAGCAGAAACAATCGAGCTTCTCGAAGTGCTGTGCCGCTTGTCCTGGCGAAACGCTGGGCACGGCCTGACCAATAATGGGTTTGTCCGAGCGGTTGTGTACGAGGAATTTGGCCTGGTGCATTTCGCCCGGATGCAGGTCAAGGCTATTGGTCAGCGGCCGCATTTCCCATGGCAGGCCGGGCATCACGGTACCCGTGAATTCGACGGTGACGATGCGGCTGAGATCGATACGCGACGGCGCGCTGGAGGCCGCACTCAAACCGCCAACCCCGACGCTGCCCTGCTTGGTCTTGCCGTTAAAACCCGTGACGCTGCACAGCACGTCGTACAGCGGCACCAGCGCGAAGCCGAAAGCGAAGGCGGCAGCCACGATGCAGAGCAGCTTGATTACAAGCTTGCGGTTGCTGCGTACCGGCTGTGGAGTGTTGATGGCCGTTTCCATTATTTCAGCGCTTGAAGAACATTCCGAGAAGGTAGATGGCCAGCGCCGCAGCGCCGAGTATCCACGCCAGACGGCGACTGGCCGTGCGGCGTAGTTCAAGCTCTTCCGGCGTGAAGCTGGCGGGGGTTTCCGGTGTCTGATTGGTCGTCATCATTTGATCACCGGCTGCACTTCCCAGGAGTGGTGGGGTGGTGGCGAAGGAAGCTCCCACTCCAGGCCTTCCGTTCCTTCCCACACCTTGTCGCTGGCCTTTTCGCCACCTTTGACGCACTTCCAGATGTTGTAAGCGAAGATCAGTTGCGACAGGCCGAGAATGAACGAGCCGACAGTTGAAATGGCGTTGAACTCGGCAAACTGCAAGGCGTAGTCCGGGATACGGCGCGGCATGCCAGCCAGACCGAGGAAGAACTGCGGCATGAAGGTCAGGTTGAACGAAATCACCGTCAGCCAGAAATGCAGCTTGCCGAGTTTTTCGCTGAACATGTGGCCGGTCCATTTCGGCAGCCAGTAATAAACGCCGGTCATGACACCCATGATGCCGCCGGCGAACAGCGCGTAGTGGAAGTGCGCGACGACGAAGTAGCTGTGGTGATATTGCGCATCCGCCGCAACGTCGGCCAGCACCAGCCCGGTCAGTCCGGCGATGCCGAACAGGACAATGAAGCCGACAGCAAATAGCATCGGCGTCTCGAAGGTCATCGAGCCGCGCCACATGGTGGCGATCCAGCAGAAAAACAGCACAGCCAGCGGTAGTGAGATCGACATCGTGCTGTACATGACGTAGAGCAGCGCCGGCTCCGGCATGCCGGCGGTGAAGTAGTGGTGCGCCCAGACTACGACGGCGAGCAGACCGATG
>CAJBIL010000427.1 GCA_903953145.1 uncultured beta proteobacterium | reverse complement strand
TAAGTAATAAGTGTTAATGGAATATTTGATATTAGCTTTGATTTCAGGTGCCGTGCCGCTTGCGATAGCCTTCAAGGAAGCGTGCAAGGCGGCCGATGGCTTCACGCAAGTCGTCTTCGTGCGGCAAAAATACGAGGCGGAAGTGATCCGGACTCGGCCAGTTGAAGCCGCTGCCCTGCACCAGCAACACACGCTCCTCTTCGAGCAACTCGGCGATAAATGCCTGATCGTCCGCAATCGGGTAAACCGCCGGATCAAGCCGTGGGAACATGTACAGCGTGGCTTTTGGCTTGACGCAGGTCACGCCGGGGATCGCCGTCATCAATGCGTAAGCCAGATCACGCTGACGGCGCATGCGGCCACCCTCGGCCACCAGATCGTCGATGCTCTGATAGCCACCCAACGCGGTCTGAATCGCATATTGCCCCGGCACATTGGCGCACAGGCGCATCGAGGCCAGCATGGTCAGGCCTTCGATGTAGTCGCCCGCCTCACGCTTATCGCCGGAAACCACCATCCAGCCGGCACGATAGCCGCAGGAACGGTAATTTTTTGACAAGCCGTTGAAGGTAATCGTCAACACATCTTCCGACAGCGAAGCAATCGCCGTATGCGTTGCCCCATCGTACAAAACCTTGTCGTACACCTCGTCGGCGTAGATGATCAGGCCATGCTCGCGGGCAATCGCAACAATCTCGAGCAACACATTGTCCGGGTAAAGCGCACCGGTCGGGTTGTTCGGATTGATGATGACGATGGCGCGCGTATTCGACGTGATCTTGGCGCGGATGTCGGCCATATCGGGCAGCCAGCCAGTCGCTTCGTCACACAGGTAATGGCGCGGCGTACCGCTCGACAGGCTCACCGCCGCCGTCCACAGCGGGTAATCCGGCGCCGGCACCAGCACTTCATCGCCCTCGTTGAGCAGCGCATTCATCGCCATGACGATCAATTCGGAAACGCCGTTGCCGAGATAAATGTCCTCCAGCGTGACGCCCTTGATGTGCTTCTGCTGCGTGTAATGCATGATCGCCTTGCGCGCGGCGAAAATACCTTTCGAGTCCGAATAGCCCGCCGCATTCGGCAGATTGCGGATCATGTCGAGCTGGATTTCTTCCGGTGCATCGAAGCCGAACGCGGCAAGATTGCCGATGTTCAGCTTGATGATCTTGTGACCTTCATCCTCCATCTGCTTGGCTTTTTGCAGCACCGGGCCACGTATGTCGTAACAGACGTTGGCGAGTTTGTTCGATTTGAGTATGGTTTTCATTGTCGGCCGCCTTACAGCAAGCCATCCTTCCTGAACATATCTTTGATGCCGCGAATCGCCTGACGGGTGCGCTCTTCGTTCTCGATCAGTGCAAAGCGGATGTGATCGTCGCCGTACTCGCCAAAGCCGACGCCGGGCGATACCGCGACCCTGGCTTCGGCCAGCAGCTTCTTGGCAAATTCCAGCGACCCCATTTGCTGGTAAGCCTCGGGAATTTTCGCCCAGATATACATCGATGCTTTCGGCACCTCGACCATCCAGCCCGCTTCGTGCAGGCCCTTGGCCAGGACGTTTCGGCGGCTCTGGTACAACTGCCGCACTTCCTCCACACAGTCCTGCGGGCCATCCAGTGCGATGACCGAGGCGACCTGGATAGGCGTGAAGGTGCCGTAATCGTGATAACTCTTGATGCGCGCCAGCGCGTTGCACAGTTCCTTGTTGCCCACCATGTAGCCGACTCGCCAGCCGGCCATGTTGTAGCTTTTCGACATCGTGAAAAACTCGACCGCAATGTCACGCGCACCGGGCACTTGCATGATGGACGGCGCCTGATTGTTGGCAAATGCGCCATCGAAAACGATGTCGGCGTAGGCCAGATCATGCACCACCAGAATGTCGTGCTGGCGGGCTAGCGCCACCACGCGCACGAAGAATTCGAGATCGACGCAACGCGCAGTGGGATTGCTGGGGAAGCCGAGAATCATCATCTTCGGCTTTGGAATCGACTCGCGAATCGCCC
>CAJBIL010000426.1 GCA_903953145.1 uncultured beta proteobacterium | reverse complement strand
GATGATCGGCCAGGCGCGCCTGCGCAGCCACCCAGTCCTCCACCGTGACCAGCGGGAAATCCGCGCCGTAGCGTTTGCCGGTCGCCGGGTTGATCGACTGCGGGCCGGTTGAGCCGTAACAACCGCCGAGGTTATTGACGCCGACGACGAAAAATTTGTTGGTATCGAGCGGTTTGCCGGGGCCGATCAGGTTGTCCCACCAGCCGACATCCTTTTTGTTGTCGGCATAAACACCGGCCACGTGATGACTGCCGGAGAGCGCGTGGCAGACCAGCACGGCGTTCGAGCGCGCCGCATTCAAGGTGCCATAGGTTTCAAAAACCAGCTCGAAAGCGGGTAGCTTCGCGCCACTTTTTAGCGCCAGCGGTTCATTGAAACAGACTCGTTGCTGAGCAACGACGCCTACTGAATTCACGTGTGACATCTCAATCGTATTAAAAATCAGCGCCCAGAAAAAACCCAGTCGGCTTGTTTCGCGGACTGGGTTGGCCCCGCTTTAGCCGTATTTATAAAGCGCCCGCAAGCTGATTTCTCAAATCGGCGCTAAGGCTGGAAAGTTACCGCCAGCCCAGTGAAAAGTCAAATCAACGCAGTGCGTGAAATTTGCTCAGGACGGCGCAGTGACGCCGTTCAGCTTTTCCAGTTGCTCGCGTATCCTGGCCGGCTCTTCCAGCCGCAACATGCGACGCACAATCGGAATCAACTCCGAAACATTGCTCTGCATGACCTTCTGCTTGACTTCGAGGATGTGCGCCGGATGCATCGAGAATTGGCGCAGACCCATGCCCAGCAGCAAGCGGGTGAGTGTCGGGTCGCCTGCCAGCTCGCCGCAGACCGAAACGGGAATGTTCGCCTTCTCGGCACTGGTAATCGTGTGCGCCAGCAGCATCAATACGGCCGGGTGGAGCGGATCATAGAGATGCGACACCTGCTCGTCGCTGCGATCGATGGCGAGGGTGTATTGAATCAGGTCATTGGTACCGATCGACAGGAAATCAAGCCGTCGCAGAAATAACCCGATGGCCAGTGCAGCCGCCGGGATCTCGATCATGCCGCCGATCTGGATGGCTTCGTCAAAGCCGATTTTTTCACCGCGCAGGCTCGACTTGGCCTGCTCAATGGCGGCCAGCGTCTGATCGATCTCGTGCGCGTGCGAAAGCATCGGGATCAGCAGCTTGATCTTGCCGTATTTCGACGCCCGCAACAGGGCGCGCAGCTGAATCTGGAACATCTTCGGCTCGGCCAGTGACAGCCGGATGGCACGCAGGCCGAGCGCTGGATTGGTGTGCACCCGGTCGCCGATGATGTCTTCGGGATGCAGATCCTTGTCAGCGCCCAGGTCGAAGGTTCGAATCGTGACCGGCCGGCCCTCCATCCCCTTGACAACTTTGCGGTAGGACTCGAACTGCTCGTCTTCACTCGGCATATCGCCGCGCCCGAGGAACAGAAACTCGGTGCGGAACAGACCGACGCCCTCGGCACCGCCTTCAAGCGCGGCTACCACGTCGCCGGGCAACTCAATGTTGGCGTGGAGGTCGATGGCAATATCGTCGAGCGTCGCGGAGCGCGCCGTTTTGAGGCGCTTCAGCTTCGAGCGTTCAAGCTCGATCTGGCTCTTGCGCAGCTGGTATTCCTCAAGCACGCGCGGATCGGGGTTGACGATCAACACGCCGCGCGTGCCATCGACAATGATCGTTTCCTTGTCGCGAATCAGCTGGCGTGCATTGTGCAGGCCAAGAACAGCGGGGATCGCCAGGCTGCGCGCCAGAATCGCCGTGTGTGACGTCGCCCCGCCCACATCGGTCACGAAGGAGGCGAAGTTATGATCCTTGAAGGCAATCACATCCGCCGGCGCCAGGTCGTGGGCGACGACGATCAGGTTCTCTTCCTTGACGCCCTTGGTCGCTTTCAATGCCGCGCGGCCGGGCTGCCCGACCAGCTCCTTGACGACACGTTCAACCACCTGGCGCACGTCGTAACTACGCTCACGCAGATACTGATCCTCGATCTGCTCAAACTGGGCGACGAGAATTTCCATCTGCTGGACAAGCGCCCATTCGGCGTTACAGCGCCGTTCGCGGATCAGCTGCTTGGGTGTTTCGGAAAGCTCGGGGTCGGAGAGAATCATCGAATGCAGGTCGATAAAGGCGCCAAGCTCGGCCGGGGCGTGCTCCATGCCCTCCTTCATCATCTCGAATTCATGGCGTACGCGCACCAGCGCAGCGTCAAAACGCGCGATTTCCTTATCCACCATGCGCGGCGCGATCACCAGGTGCGACACCTCGAGCGTCGCGTGCGACATCAGGTGCGCCTGGCCGATGGCAATGCCTTCGGAGACCGCGAGTCCGTGCAGGGTGAAGCTCATCGTGGAGGACGCAGCGTGTCAGGCATTCTTACTCGCCTTCGCCGAATTTGTCGGCGATCAGTTTGAAGAGGGCATCGATGGCGGCCTGCTCGTCAACGCCGTCGGTTTCGATAATCACCTTCGAGCCTTTGCCGGCAGCGAGCATCATCACGCCCATGATGCTTTTGGCGTTGATCCGGCGCGCGCCTTTTTCCATCCAGATATCGCATTTGAATGTACCGGCGAGTTGCGTCAACTTGGCCGAGGCCCGCGCATGCAGACCCAGCTTGTTGATGATGTCGGTTTCAGCACGTACCATCAAATCTCCTGTTCTTTAATCCGGGAAGCATTAACTCTGCGCCATGCTCGTGACCCCGTCACGTGCGCCGCTGATTGCCTTCTGCATCATGATCTCCATGCCCTTCTCGCGATAAGTAAGCGCACGCAAAAGCATTGGCAGACTGACCCCGGCAACCCCTTCAACCCGCCCGGCTTCGAGCAGTTTCAACGCCAGATTGGCCGGCGTGGCACCGAAAATATCCGTCATCACCAGCACGCCCTGCCCACCATCGACCTCGTTCAGCAACAACCTGGCCAGCGGCAGAATATCCAGCGGATCATCCTGCGCTGCGACGCCCAGCTGGGCGATCAGCAACGGGCGTTTATTGAGTACATGGCAAACATTCTGAATCAGGCTTTCGCCGAAAGTGCCGTGAGTTATGAGAAGAATGCCGATCATTGCGCGGAGGTCAATACTGGTGATTGCGAGCGCTTATTCTAAGGGATTCTGAGCGTTTCAGATGATGCGCCGGATGCGTTATCAACGGACTTGGGCAGAAACGTGACTCAGAGGTGCTTCATACACGCTGAATGGTGCAAACAGTGGTAGCTCAGCGACCGTTTGCGTAACGCGCCGGGTAACGCGCAGTGGCCCAGGCCAGAAACAGATATTTTGTCATTTTGCCGATGCCAACGGCGAGCAGGACGCCAAGGCGCGAAGGGTCGGCCAGCGCGAGGATGAGGAGTGCTGGGGTTTGCGGCATCAGCGAGGCGGCGATCAGCAGCATGGCGAACAGGCCGTAGCTTTGCAGCCAGGCGCGTGCCGATTGCCAGCCGCCGTGATCAATCAGCTCCGGGTAACGGCTCACCACAAAATCCCAACCCAGATAATGGAAGGCTTCAACCAGCACCACCGCCCCCAGCCCACTGGCGATACCGGACAGCAGGCCAAGCCAGAGCCAGCGTTTGGGGGCGAGAAGAACGGCGGGGATCAAAACAAGCGCGAACGGGAAGCTGAAGGTTGCGGTGCTGATGAAAGCAATCAACGCCACGAGTAACGGGTAAAGCCGATGCGTGGCGCTGGCTTGCAGCAGGCGGCGCAACCAGTTGGGGAAGCAGTGGCGGCGCAGCTTGCTCATGAATTAAAGTCGTTGCATCGGTCAGCGCACATAGCGATCCCCTGATTAGCGGTTGCGACCAGGCCGGGCGGCGGGATAAGCTTGCGCGTTCGGTGGGACGATTTTTTCTGATCGTGCCCGATTTTGTTTATCCAGAAGGAGTTTTCATGCGCCATATCGCCGGTATTGTATGCGGTCTTGTTATCAGTGCGCAGGCGCTGGCTGTTGGTATTGCTGACTTATCCAGCAAGGATACGGCGTCGGGCATCAAGGAGGCGCTGTCGAAAGGCGCCGAGGTGGCGGTCAGTCAGCTTGGTAAATCCAATGGTTTCATGGGCAATGCCCGCGTCAAGATTCCATTGCCGGACTCTTTGCAGCAGGTGGAGGGAATGATGCGTCAGTTTGGCATGGGCAAGCAGGCCGATGAGCTGGTCGAGACGATGAACCGGGCCGCCGAGTCTGCCGTGGTCGAGGCCAAGCCGATTCTCCTGAATGCAGTGAAGGGCATGAGTTTCGACGATGCCAAGGCGATTCTTAGTGGTGGCGATGATGCGGCGACGCAATATTTCAAGCGCAAGACCTCGGCGCCGATTGGTGAGAAGTTTTTGCCGATCGTCAAGAAAGCCACCGCTAAGGTGCAACTGGCCGACAAGTACAACCAGTATGCCGGCAAGGCTGCGAAGTTTGGCCTCGTTGATGCCAAAGATGCCAATCTGGACGCCTATGTGACGCAAAAAACGCTCGATGGCCTTTATCTGATGATTGCCGAGCAGGAAAAATCGATTCGCAAAGATCCGGTCGGCGCTGGCTCGAGCATGCTTCAGAAAGTATTTGGTGCAATCGGAAAATAATTGCTGACCTGCCTTGCAGCCCGCATGGATAAACGATCTAGCAATGGCACTTGCTTGAGATTGGCGTATTTATTGCCTCTCAGGCAAGTGGTGTAGTTAGAACGCCATCCGGTGCGGGTTACAGGGCATTACTGAATTTAATCCCGGGTTTCTTTAGCCGATTTCCGGCGCGGGTTGACCGGTGACATCAGGAACGCGTGCAGGAAACGATCTGCGCGCTTGCCGATCCAGGCGAATACTTTCCCGGTGCGTGAAATAACCCAGTCACGACTGGCCTGGCTGGTGTGGAAGCGAATCTGCAAGAGAACCAGCAGGACAATCAGCGCAATTGCGTAGGAATTCAGTTCGTTGTTCATTGATCGCTCCAGGCGGTTTCCCGTTGTTTCGGGCAGAACGCCACTTTAGGGGGATGTGTTGCGTTGCAACAAACGATCATTTATCAGCCGATACATGAGAATATCTCAGCCATATGACTTATCGACTGCCGCCGCTCAATGCTTTGCGCGCCTTTGAGGCCGCAGCGCGCCATCTAAGCTTCAAGAATGCGGCGCTGGAACTTGCCGTAACGCCAACCGCAATCAGCCATCAGATTCGGGCGCTGGAAGATTATTTTGGCTTTGCGCTTTTTCGCCGCTTGACACGGGCGCTGGACCTGACGCCTGAAGGGCGGGCAATGTTGCCCAAGGTGCGCGAGGGGCTTGAATGCTTCGCCGCCGCGATTGAATGCACGAACCGGCACGAAGAGGCGAAGCGCTTGCTGATCTCGTCACCCCCTGCTTTTGCCGCGCGCTGGTTGATTCGTCACCTGCCCGGATTCACAGCGCGCCATCCTGAGATTCAGCTGCACATGACAGCGTCGCTGAAAACGATCGACCCGCCCGAAGGTGTCGCTGTTTCCGGCCTCGATGCGATTGATCTGCGTGACGACGAAACCGGCGTGTTCATTCGCTTTGGGCGCGGTCGCTATGCCGGCTGCCGGGTTGATCGCCTGTTCTCACCCGCTTACACGGCGGTATGCAGCCCGCGCCTGCTGTCCGGTTCGCGGCTGCTGAATGTTCCCGACGATTTGCGGCACCACGCGCTGCTGCATGACGACACGATTCCTGAGTTGATGGATCGACCCACCTGGGCCGAATGGCTGCAACTGGCCGGCGTTGAAGGCGTTGATGAAAATGCCGGAACCCATTTCAGCGACTCCGGCCTCGTACTCTCAGCGGCGATTGACGGCGTTGGCATCGCCCTGGCGTCCAAGCCGCTAATCGAGGCGGAAGTTGCTGCGGGGCGTCTGGTCATCCCCTTCGAGATCGTCATTCGCCGGCCGCAGGCGTACTTTCTGGTTAGCCCGGAAGCGGTGGCCGATCGCCCTGCTGTGCGCGCCTTTCGCACATGGCTACTCGAAGAAGCCGCGAAAGTGCTCGACGAAACGCCGCCGGGCTAGCGCAGACGATGCCGGCAGGTGAATCCGTTATTCGTCTGAAAAATGTTAGATGTTAGAATCGATACCGCTTTTACCCCTCGTAGATCACCTCCCCAATGTCTGGCCAACTCAACGCACCGCAGCGCGAAGCGATCCGCTATCTCGACGGCCCTTTGCTCGTACTGGCCGGCGCCGGCTCGGGCAAAACACGGGTGATTACCCAGAAAATCGCCTACCTGATTGAAGAATGCGGCTTCAGCCCGCGCAACATTGCCGCCATCACCTTCACCAACAAGGCGGCGAAGGAAATGCAGGCACGCGTCGATAAGGTGCTCGAAGGCCGCTCGACCAAAGGCCTGACCATCTCGACCTTCCACTCGCTCGGCGTGCGTATCCTGCGTGAGGAGGCGAAAGCGCTGGGCTACAAGCCGAAGTTCTCGATTTTTGATTCGACGGATTGCTTTGGGATTGTTTCCGAACTCGCCGGCAGCGTCGACAAGGCGACCATCCGCAAGCTGCAAAGCGTGATTTCAAACTGGAAGAACGCCCTCGTTTCGCCCGACTTCGCGCTGAAAAACGCCGAAGATGAGACCGAAGCCCTCGCGGCACGCGCTTACGCCAGTTACTCGGCAACGCTCAAAGCGTATCAGGCGGTCGATTTCGACGACCTCATCCAGTTGCCGGTCGAACTCTTCGAGAACCACCCGGACATCCTCAACAAGTGGCAAAACCGCCTGCGCTACCTGCTGGTTGATGAATACCAGGACACCAACGCCTGCCAGTACAAGCTGCTCAAGCTGCTCGCCGGGCCACGCGCCGCCTTTACAGCGGTCGGCGACGACGATCAGGCGATTTACGGCTGGCGTGGCGCCGATGTCGAGAACCTGCGCGGCCTGCCGCGTGATTACCCGCAGCTCAAGCTGATCAAGCTCGAGCAGAACTACCGCTCGACGGTGCGCATCCTGAAGGCCGCCAACGCGCTGATCTCGCATAACGAGAAATTGTTTGACAAGAAGCTATGGTCTGACCTCGGCCACGGCGACCCGATCACCGTCACCGTCTGTAAGGACAACGAGCGCGAAGCCGAGTCGGTGGTCATGAAGTTGCAAGCACACAAGTTCGAACATCGCGGCGCGTTTGCCGACTACGCCGTGCTTTACCGTGGCAACTTCCAGGCGCGTGCGCTGGAGCAGTTCCTGCGCGACGAGCGCGTTCCCTACCGGCTTTCAGGCGGGCAGTCGTTCTTTGACAAGGCTGAAATCAAGGACATTACCGCCTACCTGCGGCTATTCGTAAACAGCGACGACGACCCGGCTTTCATCCGCGCCGTGACCACCCCGAAGCGTGGCGTCGGCGGCAGCACGCTCGAAGCGCTTGGCACCTACGCCGGCGAACGCCATATCTCGCTGTTTACCGCCGCCTTCGAGGAAGGCTTCGCGCATCGCGTGCAGGCACGCCAGCTTACGCCCTTGCTCGAGTTCTGCGAATTCATCAACCGCATGGAATATCGCGCGACACGCGAGCCGGCGGCGCAGGTGATGCCCGATCTGCTGAAAGCCATCGGCTATGAAGCCTGGCTCTACGACCATGAGGAGCCGCGCACCGCACAAACCCGCTGGGGCAACGTCAGCGAATTCGCCACCTGGCTGGGCAAGAAAGGCGAGGACGGCGATAAGTCACTGATCGATCTGACGCAAACCATCGCGCTGATCAACATGCTCGACAAGCAGGACAATGATGTCGATGAGGTTCAGCTCTCGACGCT
>CAJBIL010000425.1 GCA_903953145.1 uncultured beta proteobacterium | reverse complement strand
CCTTGAGTTGCCCGGCCAGGACTTCTTTCGGGAAGTCGTAGGGAAAAAGAAATTCAACGCCTGTAAATCCGGCGTCGGCAGCGGCCTTGAAGCGGTCGAGGAAGTCGACTTCGTTGAACAGCATCGTCAGATTGGCGGCGAACTTCGGCATGTGCAGGGTCTCCGGTTTGCGTGGTGGCTTGTCTGGTTTCAAGCATAGGCGTCAAAGCTGAACGATGGAATACGCGTCAATGTCAATTCTTTTGAGACCTATGGTATCGAATCGGGCGGGGCGGTGTTCGTCGAGTCCGGCGCCGGCTGGGCAATAAATTCGGCAACCTTGATCATAATTTCTAAACAAAAAAATCAATGGGGTCAGACTCCGTTGATTCGCAACCTGCTGCTACGTTGAAACTGGTCTGATTTCCGGTCGCCACCTCTGAGGGTCAGCTTCGAATTTTTTTGGCGGGGTCAAAACGCTGAGCTAAAATTAGTAACACCGTTTTGTTAGAGGTTTGCCATGCCAACCATCAGCATGTTTTACGGGATTCTTGTCTTGATGTACTTTCGAGACAACCGGCGTCATCATCTTCCGCATATTCATGTTCGTTACCAAGGTGATGAGGCTGCGGTGTCTATTGATGATGGTTCTGTCTTTGACGGAACACTACCGCCAAAACAGTTGAAAATGGTGCAGGAGTGTATCGAGATTCACAAGGAGGAATTGCACGTGGACTGGGAGTTGGCAGTTAACGGTGATGAGCCTTTTCGTATTGCTCCCCTGCAGTGAGGGTTTTATGCTGATTGATGTGATCGCTGTCCGTACCTGTCCTGAGTTTCAGCTCGATCTCGAATTCAAGAATGGCGAACGACGCAGGTTTGATATGCGTCCATTGCTTGCCATGAAACCATGGAATCGCGTTGCTACCCCTGCCTTGTTCAATCGCGCACGGGTTGATTACGGGACGGTGGTTTGGCCAGGAGAGATCGATATTGCCCCGGAAACGCTTTACGACGATTCAGTTCCACTTAAGGCGGTAGACCACGATTTTTCGTCGTTGACTTGAACTCCAAACGTCAATCTGCCGTCAATGGCCAAACGCCTTTTGCCATTGATCCGTTGCGCTAGGACTGACCACAAAAAATCAATGGGGTCAGACTCCGTTGATCCGCGACCTGCTGCTACGTTGAAACTGGTCTGATTTCCGGTCGCCACCTCTTGCCGCAGGATCAACCCGCCGCGTCAATTGCTGTTGAATTTGCTGCTTAAACCGATCACGCCCTAACACCCAGGCTTTGTTGGTGGCTTCTCTAATATCATTTACGTCAGTGTCTGCAAGGTGATTTTCAAAAAGCTGACGATAAGCCGCTTGTCTCTCCGTGTCATTCAAGCCCAACTGCGCGTATTCAAAACACGGTGTAACCAAATCGTCCGTCTTGCCCAAGGCGTTGCAAGGGTGGCTTGACCAAGGATACTCGGCTGGAAGCGACACCATCGCCGCACGCACCGGGTTCAACTCAATGTAGCGCATGCAGGTTAACAAATACGCTTCCGAATCAATCAAAGTCGCCTTATAGCGCCCCTCCCAAAGCGTACCTGTGCGCCGATAGCAATAATTGAAGTACTGCACGTAGTAACGGCCAAGCGTTTGCAAGGTTTTACTCAGACTCTGCTCGGCATGGGGTGTCATGAGCAAATGTACATGATTGGTCATCAGCACATAGGCATGCACTTCGCAGCCATGCCGCTTGCAAGCGAGTTGAAGTTTCTCAAGATAGAACCGGTAATCCTCTTCGGCACAAAAGATTGCCGAGCGATTGTTTCCCCGCACAATCACATGCTGAGGCTGGCCGGGGAGGATCAATCGGGGTAAACGTGCCATTGATCAACGACTCACGCCGGAGTTCACGTGGTCTCCCAGTCTTCCAGCTTCAAACCGGCAATTCGTGAAAATTCGATCATATTATGAGTGACCAGCGTGCAATTATTGGCTAGCGCAATGGCTGCAATTTGCAAGTCGTGGTTTGACTATTGATGGCGCGGGGTTGAGGTGGCGAATCCAGACGTTGGTATCGGGCAAAAAAAGCATTATTCCAATTCCAAGCGCTGGTCATATTCGCCCTGAGGGTCGCGAACCAGCCCCTCCCCTTGCCATGATCCGGCTGTCTTTTGCCAGAGGCTCATTGAATTAAATTGCGTTGTCTCTTCGCCCGGCGTTGCCTCATCCAGAAGAATCAACACTCGGACGGGCTGCCCGTCCTGCAAATGGAACGCCGTCGGGACGGAAATCTGCCCATGTTCGAGTTGCGATTTAAATTCGATGGCGTGCATGGCGATCTCCTGATGCTGAATGAAGCAGCTTTGAATACATGAGCTGGCAAATACAGTCTCTGGGCAAGGAGGCTGTTGAACCGATTAAGACTATATCAATGAATAGGACAGGGATCAATTCACTCTGACCCCATTGATTTCTTTGATTTCCGAACGAACGCGATTTCCAGCCCAAAAATATCGCCAACCTTGTTCAAGGTTTCGATCTTCGGTTGCCCTTTCCCGGATTCGAGCTGCTTCAGTGTCACGAGGCTGATCCCTCGATGCTTGGCAAACTCAACTTGCGTCAGACGACTGAGCCGCCGCATGGCCTTTACCGCGCGGGCAATTGAGAGGCTGTGGCTGGCGATATCTTCGTAGAAGGCGTCCCGCAGGGCGCGCTCGGCCTCGACATCAATGTTTTTACGGCGTCGGTCCATGGGGCGCTTTCTTTGTGATCTTGTGGCTACCAACACACTGTAGCCTGGCCGCTTGGGCTTCAATATTTGGCTTGCAGTCGTCGATGATTTTCGCGTCGACGCCACATTCGTGCATGATTTCTGCCAGTCCTTCTACGACCGGTTTGAACGCCTTGATTCGTTCGGCGATCGCTTGTTTTTCAGTGTCCGGAAAACGCATCTGATTGATGATGTCTTCCCAATCGACTATCTCGTGGCCTTTGCCGATCCGCCATTTGCAGCCTCTCGTGATCAGCTCGCGGTCCATGTACATCGGCGCGAAATCGAAAATCGGCGTGAGCTGCACGGTGCCGTTCGGCAAACGCTGAACGGCCGTATTCCTCGCGTGATTGTCGGTGTTCCGCATCGCCATGTTGAGGATGTCTCGCTTGATGAATTCGACGGTTTCACCGACCGGGTCGGTGACATGCCGGCGAAATGCCTCCACCAATTCAAAAAGAGAAGCGCTGAGGCCAAAGCCGTGAAGTCCAGCGAGGGATGCGAGGCTTTCCTGGTGCAAGCGGTGAAGCCCTTTTTGATCAACCACACGATCAAAGCGCTGTACGAATAGCATGTCCCGGTGGAACTGGGGATCTCCGCCCGTCCGGATGCCGCAGCGCTGCGCCACACGGAGGTAGGCGGTCTCATTTCGGAGCACGGTGTAGTCGGTTTCATGCGCGCCTCGCGGCAGCTTCACCAGCCAATGCTTCGCGGCCTGATCATCGGGAAGGGCTGCATCTGCGAACCAGCGGTCTTCTGCGTTTTGTGTCAGCAAAAATTTGGGTGCCGCACCCTGGACGCCGGTAGTGCCAGCTGCAAGCATGGCGTGAATCCAGATGTGCTCAAGGAATTCCTCCTGCCGCGCCCGAATTTCCGCCAAGGTGAAACCCCGTTCGGTTTCACTTGGCGGCTGTGCAGCTCGCGCCTGGTAGAACTGCACGGCGGTATCGAGCCGGAGGTTTCCGACGGGATTAAAGGCGCCGTACTGTGTCATGAGAAGATCGTGGTGCTCGCCGTCATTGAGCGCGAGTTCGGTCGCAAGATACTTGCGCCCGCGCCCCTGCGGTACCAGATCGAGCAGGAAGGTGGGGCAAGGGGGCGCTTCACCGTCTTCGTTAAGACCATGGCGATCTGCGTTGACCGGCAGCAAGAGAGAAACGGGAAACGGATTCTGTCCGAAAACGTACTCCATCCGGTATTCGAACGTGGCCGTATAAGGCCCTTTTCCGGCCGGGTTGATTTCAGCAGCAGGAACCCAATGACCGTCCTGGTAGATTTCGACGGTGCTCCGCATGGCGGTTTCCCATATTTAGATAGCTAAACTATGCCAGATGCTGGGGTAAATTGGAATAATTAGATATTTATAACTATCTAATTAGGTCAATAGGAAAGGAGCGGAGTTTGTTCAGGAATTGATCGAAAAACGACTACTTACGACAAATCAACGCGGCAGGCGCAGTACGAATTGGCTGGTGTTGTCACTGCTGGCCTTGATGGTGAGATCGCCGCCATGGGCGCGGGCGATTTCCCGCGAAACGCTGAGGCCGAGGCCAACGCCTTCGATCTGGCGGCTGTGTGCGGGGTCGATGCGGTAGAAACGCTCAAAGATTTTGTCATGCTCGCTGGCCGCGATGCCCGACGATGCATTGCTCACCACAACTTCAATGGTCTGCTCCGAAACCACTGTTGTGATGCTGATCCAGCCTTGTTCGACGTTGTATTTGATGGCGTTGCTGATCAGATTGTGCAGCACCTGACGTAGCAAACTGGCATCGGCGTTGATCAGCAGATCAGCATCAATCTCGCCGGCAACGCTGAGTTGTGGCGCCAGCATTCGGGTATCTTCCACGAGATCGGCAAGCACTTTAGAGAGACAAAAAGGCTCGCGGGAGAGTTTGAGCTGCCCGGCATCGGCTAACGACAGCAGCAAAAGTTTGCTCGAAATCGATGACAGACGGCGCACTTCGTCGAGAATGCTGGTCAGGTCGGCCTGCATGGATGAGCCATTACCGGCCACGGCAATCGCCCGCTCAAGCTGGCCTTGCAGAATGGCAAGCGGGGTCTTCAATTCGTGGGCTGCATCACCCGAGAAGCGCTGCGCCTGCTTGAAGCTGCGCTCCAGCCGCTCAAGCATGAAGTTGAACCCGTTAATGACTTCAACACATTCTTCGTACTCACCCTGGGCAGAAATCCGGTGGTCGAGGCCCTTGGCGGTGATCCGCCGGGTAGCGGCGATCAGCTTTTCCAGCGGCTGCATGGCGCGATTGGAGAAAAACCAGCTGCCAAGGCCGATCATCAGCAAGGCCAGCGGCAAGGCCACATAAAACGCCTGCCGTATGCGCGCCATATCGGGCTCGATGATCCGGGCATTTACGGAGATGGCAACGCGGGCTCGGTCGGTGGTAGACAAACCAATACGCCAGTCATCCCCCCCGATGGTTTGTACGCTGGTGCTTGAAACCGGTGGGGGGCCTGCAAAACCCGGTGGTGCATCAGGTAACAAACCGGGTGGAGGGAAGGTGGGTGGCGGCCACTGAGAGGACTGTGCCGGCCAAGGGAGCGTTTCTACATCAAAGCGCTCGGGCCAGTGCGCTGAACGATAAAGGGTTTGCCCCGTGCCGTCCTGAATCAGCACCAGCAGATCGTTGTTGTCACGAATACCCAGACTTTCAATAATTTTCGACGCCATCCGGTCATGCCCCGGCCCGCGCCCTGGCGGTGGTGGATTTCCGGCGCGGTGGGTTTCGCGTTCGGCATGCGCTCGCACTTGCCGATCCAGTTGTTCGATCTGAATATCTCGCATCAGCCACCACATGCTGAAGCTGAATGCAGCCAGTGCAAGGCCACTGAGTACGGCCGAGAGGAGCGCCAGACGCAGGCGGAATGAGTGGATCATGGCAGCTTACGGAAGCGGTAACCCACCCCGCGCACACTTTCAATGGGGGACTCGCCCTCGGCAGCACCGCCAATCGACGCCAGTTTTTTGCGGATGCGCTGAATGCAGACATCGACGACATTGGTGCTGGGGTCAAAATCGTACCCCCACACATGTTCCAGTATCTGGGTTCGGGTAAAAACGTGGCCGGGTGTGCGCATGAGGTATTCGATAAGATTGAACTCACGGCTGGTGAAGTCGACGGTCTTGTCGCAGCAGATCACTTCGCGGGAGAGTCGGTCAAGGCGTAACTCGCCGACTGTGATGACATTGTGGCGCTCACCGGAAATCCGGCGAAAAATGGCCTGAATGCGCGCGACCAGCTCTTCAACAAAAAACGGTTTGGCGAGATAGTCATCCGCCCCCAGCGCCAGCCCCTCGATGCGGTCATCGAGTTCGTTACGGGCGGTGAGTAGAATAATCGGCGTCACGTTGCCAACCTTGCGGAGTTCGCTGAGGATCGACAAACCATCGCGGCCGGGCAACATGATGTCGAGCACAATCACGTCATAGCTGCCCGTACTGGCCCGGTGAAATCCGTCGTTACCGTTGTTGCAGTGGTCAACGATAAAACCACGCTCCGTAAAACCTGCGCACACGAAGTTGGCGATTTTCTTTTCGTCTTCGACCAGCAAAAGTCTCATCGCCCTCCCCCTTGAAATCAACCTGAATCAACGCCAAACCCAGTTCAAATCCGCGATCAATACGGCGGCTGAGCGTAGCGTTTCAGAATGACATTTACCATTACAAAACTGTAATCTCAGCGCGCAATCTCAACTAACACATTAAGTTAGAATACTTGAGCAATTTTAAGACGTTCCGCACACAAGCATCGTTGCGCTTCGCCCGCAATGCCTTTGACCCGAGCAATGAATACCACAAACAAACAAGCAACATGCTCCTGATCTTGCGCAAACATTTGCTCCAGCTCGTCGAAGAGCTGGCGCTTGGCTATGCCTGGGTAGCGCTTGTTCCCTCGTGGAAAGCCGGTATTTTTCTTGCCCTGCTCACCTTTATTGAGCCTGCCATCGGCTTCGTCGGCCTACTAGGTGCCGTCTGTGCGTGGTACGCCGGGCA
Source organism: uncultured beta proteobacterium (assembly GCA_903953145.1). GTDB lineage: Bacteria > Pseudomonadota > Gammaproteobacteria > Burkholderiales > Rhodocyclaceae > CAJBIL01. Next base: position 4,616 of record CAJBIL010000425.1, on the reverse strand, counting down.
AATTGCCGGTGCCGACGCGGGCGAGCGCCCCGTTTGTGTATTCAACGGCTTACTAACCGGGCTTTTCGTCGCCCATGCCTGGGCGGCCGGCCCCAGCGTAATTGCGCTGGCGTTGTTGTGTGGCGTATTTGCCGGCTGGCTTACCGTCGTCCTCGGGCGCCTGGCCTGGTCACTGATCCGTCTGCCCGTGCTCAGCCTGCCGTTCGCACTGGTGGCGATGCTGATGATCGCGGCCGGTAGCAGCTTGTCCAGCCTGCACGGCAACCTGTACGCCGCCCCACCCGAATTCCTCGGCACACAGGTGGACAAATTCCTGAGCGCTTTCGGCAACCTTTACTTCATGCCGAATCCGTTTGTCGGGCTTTTTCTACTGGCTGTGATCCTCGTTTTCTCGCGCTATTACCTGCTGATCGCCCTACTCGGCTATAGCGCTGCGTTGGTGTGGTTGAAGATGCTTGGCGCAGCGCCCGAGCATCTGGCCAGCACGGCGTGGGACAGCAATGCGATTCTGGCTGCGCTGCTGGTTGGCGGCCTGTTCTCCCGGCCTTCATGGCTAACCGCTGCACTGGCCACCCTGGCCGCTCTGATTGCGGCCTGGCTGGCGCTGGCGCTGGGCCGCATCCTCGATGTCGCGCATCTGGTGCCTTTTTCGGCGCCGTTTGTCCTTGCCGCATGGGTCGTCCTCTACGCCGTTGTCCGCAATACCCAGATGGCGAGCAGTTTCAACCTGCATGCGCCGGATTTCCCTGAACGCTCCTACGAGCGCGCGCAAATCAGCCGGGGGCGGCTTGGCAACCCTGCCAGCGTTTCGCTGGCGCTGCCCTTCATGGGCTTATGGACTGTCTCGCAGGGATTTTCCGGCGAACATACGCATCGCGGACCGTGGCGACATGCGCTTGATTTCATCATCACCAAGAGCGGCAAGAGCTTTACCAATCAGGGCAACCGGCTGGGTGATTTTTATTGTTACGGCCTGCCGGTGCTATCGCCGGCCTACGGCCAGGTCTGGCGCATCGTCAATGACATTCCCGACAATATCCCGGGGACGGTCAACGTTGCCGCCAACTGGGGCAATTGCGTTGTTATCCGCCTTTACGACGGCAAATTCGTACTGGTCGCCCACCTCAAGCCGGGGTCGATCACCACCTTCCCCGGCGCCTGGCTCAAGCCGGGCGACCTGATTGCCTACTGTGGCAATTCGGGGCGTTCGCCGCAACCGCATATTCACCTGCACCTGCAAGCAGCAGATGAGCCGGGGGCACCAACCATTCCATTCCACATGGCCAGTGTGCTGATCTCCGAGCAGGGCGAAGCGCCCCGTTACGAGTTGGCCGTGGTGCCGAAAGAAGCGTCGACGCTGATCAGCGCATTGGCCGGAGATGCCCGTCCCTTCTACCTGCTGGCCGGGCGTGGCCTGCGCTATACCGTGGCGCACAATGAGCACATCACCGCCGACTGGACTTTGCGCTGCGAAGTTGATGAGCTCGGCCGGCTGACGCTGATTTCAAGCACCGGCGGACGTTGCACTGCCGAATCGACATGGGCGGTGTTTTCCTGCTACGACCGTGATACGACGCCTGACCCTTACCTCGATCTCTGGCTGCTGGCCTGTGGCTATACACCGGCATCGTTCCACGTTGAACGCTGGCAGGATCGCTTCACCCCGGCCAGGCTACTTCCCCAAAGTGCTGCCAAATGGCTGGCGCTGTTGGTCTGGCCCTGGGCAACATTTGCCGAGAGCCAGTATCAACGCCACTGGGATGACGAAGCGCAGGCCTGGCGCCAGACGGCGACCCACCGGCAAAAAATAGCCGGTATCACGGCCACGACCGATGCCCTGATTGCCCCGCAACTGGGCTGCCGATACATCGCCGCAGAAATTGGCGGCACTCGTTACACACTGCAAGCGACCAGCACATTCCAGCGCGCCGATATCGGCGTACCCGCCTGGGAGAGTGTGCTAAGCACAGTCAGCTATGCAACACAATCAACGCATTTGACTTGAATACATCACCCGGAGAGCCTTATGAAACGCAAGATCACGTTGTTAAAAACCCTGCTAATCAGTGCCGGTATGATCACCATCACGCCGTTCGCACATGCGGAATCGTGGTATCTGAATGCCACTGGCAGCGCTACGGAAGGGGCCTACTCAGGCTCGGCACTGCGTGACAGGTTATCGGAGCAGGGCATTCGGCTGTCGGCCGACTACCTTGAGCAAGGCGGTATCACCACGGCGTACAGCCATACCCGGATCAGCATGAAAAATGGCGTACAAGCCACCGAGCAGAACAACCTGCTACTCTCCGGCCGCCTCAACTTCCGGCCGGATGCCCTGCCCGGACGCTTTACTGTCCGCCTCGACGGGCATCGAATCACAAATAATGATGCGACGCGTAACACCAACGATGTTTCCGTGATCGCACCACAACTCAGCTGGCTGTCAAAATCCGAAACGCTCTACGCCGACCTCGGCTACGCCGACTCACGCTACCAGAATCAACTCAGTGTTCGCCAATACACCCCCACACTGGGTATCGGTCTGAACGGCGGCTCGGACTGGGTTCAACTACGCGGCTACCTGATCAGCGGCATGAATCCGACACGCGCTGCCGGCAAATCAAGCACCTCCGCCATTGATACGAAGTGGACGCATTATTTTGCGCCCCGCTCCGCCCTGATACCCACCTCGGCAACACTCGGCGTCACGGCCGGTGAGCGGATTTATGCGGTGGATATGGACGCCCAATCCGTCGCCAATCTGGCCGACCTCGACAAAGGCGGCGCCTCGCTCGGTCTGGGCTGGAACGTCAACAAACACACCAAAGTATTCGCGCTGGTCGGCCAGACCAAGTTCCGTAACGAGGCTCTGGGCAACGATTACCGCCTGAATGTTGGCCACGCCAGCCTGTCGATTGACTGGTAAGCAATTCTTGCATTGTTGAATTATTGACTTGTTGATTTGTTGATCTGAGCTCAGACAACAAACTACCCCTGGAGAAAACACTCATGAAGCGTTACCCAACACTTGCCACCCTTGCAGCATTGATCGCCCTTGCTGCAACACCAGCGTTTGCTCAGGAAGCAGCCTGGCAGAGTTCCTATCAGCTGGAAACTGCTGGCAAGTACAACGAGGCCATCGCGGCGATTGATCCGGTACAGGCGAATGGGGCAGATGCAGAACTGAAGTTGCTGCGTCGAGGCTGGCTGTATTACTTGCCGGGCAATTTCAACGAATCGATTCGTGAATACCGGCTGGCGATTGAGCGCAATGGAAAATCAATCGATGCACGCCTTGGCGTCATTCTGCCTTTGCTCGCTCAAAAACGCTGGCGTGAGGCCGAACAGAGCGCGCGTGCCGTGCTTGATCTGGCGCCCAACAACTACCTTGGCCTGCTCCGCCTGGCGGTTGCCCAGGAAGCCCAGCGCGACTGGCCGGCAATGGCAAAAACAACGGCCACACTGGTCGCCGCCTACCCCAGCGACGCCACTGCCTATATTTATCTGGCACGGGCCAACGCCTGGCTGAACAAGCGCGATGAAGCCGTCGCCGCTTACCTCGCCGTTTTGTCGCGTTACCCGGGCCAGCTGGAAGCCAAAGCCTACCTCGAAAAAAAGTAAGCCTGAAACAAACCTGAAAAGCAGCCAACCGGGGCCTGAAGGATGAGCAGCTTTGACCTTAAGCAAAAACGCGACGCCCTGTGGCGCGCGCTTGCCACTGCGGCAAACAACACGCCGTTCTCCGCTGAACTATTTAGCGCAGCACTCGAGGAACTGGCACCGGTTGACCGCTTCTGGACCTATCCGGGGCGCGGCGTCATCCTGCGCCTCTGGCACTATCTGCAGCAGGAACAGTTCCCACTGATCACCCAGTTGGTGAACAACGCCTGTTACCGCTTGCAGGCAGATCGTTACCGGCAACAGGTGTTCAGCCCCTTCCAGACCAATCTGGAACAGCTGGATCGCCCGGTGCTGCATGAAGACAATCAGCTGGATTCGGTGCCGACGAACCCGCCCAAGCCTTACTTCGAGGTGCTGATCGTCCACCCGTTTCCTGATGATTACGAAATGCTGTACCGGCAACAGCTATCATCCTTCAAGTCGGTGCACGATGAGTTTATTTACGACATCGTGCTGGTTGATTCGGCTGAAGATGCCTTGACGGCCGTGCTCGCCAATACAGAGATCCAGGCGTGCGTCTATCTCAGCCACATCCTGCCGGCGACGATCGCTTCCGCGCCGGTTTTTGCTGACTTCGATCAGGCGCTGCTGGCCAACACGCCGCCACTCAGTCGCCTCGATAACGTCGAGGTCAATCTCTGTCGCAGCATTCGTTGCATGCGCCCGGAGCTCGGCCATTACCTGATCAGCGAACAGTCCCCCGCCGATCTGCCGTTCAAGATTCGCCAGCATTTTGACCGCGTTTTATTCCACCTGAACCCGTTTCACGACTTGCACTCGGCGATTCTGAACGGTGTACGCCACCGGTTTTCAACGCCGTTCTTTGATGCGCTACAAGCCTACAGCCGCCAGCCGAAAAGTGTTTTCCACGCCTTGCCGCTCTCGCGCGGTGCATCGGTCAAGAATTCGCCGTGGATTCATGACATGCTGGATTT
>CAJBIL010000424.1 GCA_903953145.1 uncultured beta proteobacterium | reverse complement strand
GAAGAGAACGGCGGTGCTTTTCGCGTAATGCTGCCTGCTGAAGTTTGCCAGTAATATTGCCACACGGACAATTGCAGACTTTGGGATATGCCTCGGTTTTGTTTGCTGCAATGTGCTGCGTAATGCTGCCGACTAGCCATTAAGGCAACACATAAGTGAGTTACGCCGATGCGCTACAACCCGCGTGGATAGTCGTTCTGTCGCGATAGATTACAGACTTGATGCCGGGATGGACACCACGCGTTCGCTCAGGCGGCGCGGTTTTTCGTCGTTGCCGACGACCAGCCCGAGTGGGCAATCGTGGTCGGCGACAAATTCTTCAAGCGCGCGCAAGGCGCGCGGCTCAATCCGCGTGCCGAGTTTTATTTCGACGGGCAATATCCAGCAATCGCCTTCCAGAATCAGATCTATTTCTGCCCCGCCGCGTGTGCGGTAATGAAATGGTGTGACCGGTAGCCCGGCATTGGCGAAACCACGCAACAGTTGCTCGGTGACATACGCCTCCCATGAGCGACCAGCCTGCGGATGCGTGGACAGGCTGTCGGCATCGGGAATTTGCAGCAGGCGATGCAGCAAACCGCTGTCGCGCAGATACCCTTTGGGGTGCCGCACCAGCTGTTTGTGTGGTGAGCGATCCCATGCCGGAATATGCCGCCACAGGTAGGTGCCGTGGGCAATGTTCAGCCAGTCGCGCACGGTCGGCTCGGAGACGCCAAGGGTGCGCGCAATGTCGGCATTATTCAGAATTTGGCCTGAGGTTTGGCTCAATACTTGAATAAACTGCCGGTAACGGTCGCGGTTGAGGGTGGGGAACAGGGCGCCAACGTCGCGCAGCAGGTAGGTATCAAAATAATTGCGCTGCCACAGGCGACGAAATTCCGGATCGGTATTCAGCCAGGGTTCCGGGTAGCCACCCTGAAACCAGTGTGTCAGCAAATCGCGCAACTCAACCCGTGGTGATGCGGCGTCCATCAATTGTTGTGGTGAGGCGCGTTCCGCGAGTAGCGGGAAAATAGGCGATGGTTCCAGCGCAAAGGCTTCGGGCAGTGAAAGTGGCCCCAGTTCGGTGAGGGCAATCCGTCCGGCCAGCGACTCGGCCACATTGCGTGCCAGCTCCGGTGAGCTAGACCCGGAAAGAACAAACCGCCCTTTCTTTTCGCGGGCGCGGTCGATCGCAACACGCAGCGCCGGAAAGAGCGGTGGCGCCAGTTGCGCTTCATCAATCACCACGGCCGCGCTGTGAAGGCGTAGGAAAAGATCGGGGTCGGCTAGCACCTGCTGACGATCCGCTGCATTTTCCATGTCGAAGTAGTGCCATTGCCCTGGCAGGTGATTCAACAGCGTAGTTTTTCCGCACTGACGCACGCCAAAAAGCGCCACGCATGGGAAGTGCGTGAGCAGGTGGTCAAAATGTGGGTGCAGGTGGCGTTTCAGCATGATGTAAATACTAAGTCGTCACCTTAGAAAATACAAGTGCCATGGCCGCAGCTAAAATGCTGTGCAAAAACCGCCATTGCGGGGCGACGAGAAGACAACAACACGTAGCATTTCTGCCTGTACATTCACCCGAAATTTGTTTCTACTAACCAACATTCAAACCCCGAGAGCCTCCCATGGAAACGATCGTGATCAAAATCAGCGGCATGAAGGACGAAGAGTGCGTTCGCACGGTGGCCAATGCGATTCAGGATTTGCCAAGTATTGGGCACATGGAGGTGCTGCTGGATCAGGGCGAGGCGCATGTCGAGCATGGTCGTTTTGTGAGCCCGGAGGATATTCTCCAGGCGATTGTTGATGCGGGTTTCGAGGCGGTTTATTGAGCGGTGGGCGTTGCTGCGTCGTTGTCAGGCCGTTGCCACGCCGTTGCGATTATCCGACCCGGATTTGCTCACCGTAGCCAGTCATTTCCAGAT
>CAJBIL010000423.1 GCA_903953145.1 uncultured beta proteobacterium | reverse complement strand
GCTGATCACCGGCCGCGCCGACCTGTCCATCGGCGCGTCGGGCGACATGCCGGCGGGCGGCGGCTTTAGCACGCTGCCAATACTGACCGTCGATTTCGTGTTTGCCATCGCGCCGCAGCATCCGCTGGCCAGCCAGAGTGCGCCGATCACCGCCGCGCAAATCCGCCAATACCGCGCCATCGCCATTGCCGACACCTCACGCCAGCTCACCGCACGCAGCAGCGGCCTGCTCACCGGGCAGGAAGTGCTGACCGTGCCCGACATGCAGAGCAAGATCGCCGCACAAGCGGCCGGTCTGGGGGTGGGTTATCTCTCCCGTGAACGCGCCGAGCGCGAAGTGGCTGCCGGCCGGCTGGTGATCTGCGAAACGGCCGAAGCGCGACAATCCGCGACGCTCTACTTGGCGTGGCGGACGAATCAGAAAGGCAAGGCGCTACAGTGGTTTGTCAGCCGTCTACGGCCAGCCGCAACCGGCGATTAACGTGGATGAGCGGCCGTCAGCGGCGGCAAGCCATTTACCTTCCGACAACGCTCGATATCGCAGGCCGTCGGCAAAATGTGCCGGTACTCCGTGAAATAGCGCATTTGCGAAGCATCCCGGCTATTGCAACGCTCACCTTTGGCATTCTGATAATAGGAAAGCACATCAACGCAGCGCCGCGAATGCGCCAGCAAACCGTAAAAATGCCCCATTTCATGTGAGATGACCATCTGTAGCGTCTCGCGTGCATCATGTGCCGGGTTTCTTTGTTTGAGCAGCGCAAACGCAGCGGGGCCAAGCGAAAGCGTGCGCTGACCGAGATTGGCCAGCCCGAAATTCCCGCCGCTCGCCGGCTCATGCCATTGAATGCGGATCACGCCGTGAAGCGCACCCGCATCTTGCTCGCGCGCCGTTAGCACGCGCGTCGGAAGGCCGCATTGCGACCAAGCGAGCGCTGATTTTTTCACCATCCCGGCGACCAGTTCCGGCGCAAAGCCCTCCGGCGCAGCCGTCGCATCGTACAAAAATACCAAAGCGGCATCTGCCACCGCACGATCCTGACCGTCACCCCAGGAGACCGCTTCACCGGGCCGGCATTCGTTGATTTCCTGCGCCCGCACCGACTCGAATCCCCAAACGGCAGGCGGCTTGCAGGCCATCAGCAAAACAAAAAAAATCCCGCAAAGCAGCTTCATGGCCGGTACGCCTTCAGTCGTCCTGATTCACCCAGTCGATGATCGGCTGCCACTGCTCAAGGTCTTTTTCGGCACGCGCAGTTGATAGGTCAAACAAGGTCAATCCGTTCGCAGCGGCCTGAACATAAAGCTGGGTATCGCGCAGATAGGTCAGCACTGGCAAGTCATAAGAAGAAAGAAAACGCTCCAGTTCACCCGCCGCGCGCGTTCGCGCATCAACCCGCATGCCAATCACGGCCACAAAGGTCTGCGCCTTGCGAACCGCCTTCTCTTCGAGCAAGGCATCGAGAAAATGCCGTGTCGCCAGAATATCGAACAACGAAGGCTGCACCGGGATGATGATTCGCCCGGTAATCTTCAGCACCCGCTCAAGCAGCTTGCCGTTCAAACCGGCGGGCGTATCGAGCACAACATGGCTCGTGCCTCTGGGCGGCCGTGCCGGCTTGTCCTTGCCGTTTTCGCGCTCGATTTCCCAGCTCTGGATTGGCGGCAGCGTCGAAGGCCGCAAGCGCAGCCATTCACGCGCTGATTGCTGCCGGTCGACATCCCCCAGCATCACGTTATGGCCACAACGCGCAAAATGCCCGGCCAGATTGGTAGCCAGCGTTGATTTGCCGGAGCCACCCTTCGGATTGGCGATTAGAAAGGACTTCATTCACTACCCCCCTTGGCGACCGATTGTGCCGGCGCGGCCTCCAGCAAGCGCAATTTCTTGCGAACCAGATTAATATGCTCGCGCAGCGTATAAAGCAGGTCGGTGTAGGCGAGCGGGATATTGCGCGTATTGGCATCTTCCTCGATGCGCTCCAGCCGGCCGAAATACTCCATATGGCGCGCCGGATCGTAGTTCTGGCGCAGATCGTTCTCAAGAAACTTGAGCTCGCCATAGCAGCGGAAAATCTTCGAGCGCACGCGCCAGGTGTAAATCGCCGGGGCCAGCTTGAGCAGCGGGAAAAGCAGCGCAAAGAGCGGCAACAGCATCACCAGCAAGCGCTCGGCCAGCACCGCCAGCCAGAACGGCAAGTAGCGCTGCAAGAAGGGCGGGCCCGACTTGTAATGGCGCTGCGCATCCGCCGAAAGCTCGACGCTGTGATCCTTGTAAGCCGGGAACTCGCCCGCGTGCTGGAAGAAGCCGCTCTTGCCATGCACCTCCCCCGCTGCTTGCAGCAACAGGCTGGCCAGCGCCGGATGCAGCGACTCACTAACGATCAGGTTAGCCGTCGTCGCCAGCATCACGGTATCCTGCGGCGGATTGTCGCGCACCAGATCGACCACCCCGCGCGGCAGGGTGATCCGGGTCAAAAAGGGAAAACGCCGGGTATAGGCATCCGCCTGACTGAAGCTCATGACGCGAACCCCAGGCGAGCGCAGCAACACCTGCACAACGGGTGCTTCGGGTGCGGCAATAATGAATGCGGCGTCGATCCTGCCCTGCTGTAACGCTTCGGCTGCATTCAGGCCGGCAATCGGTAGCAGATGCTTGCTATCCGTCGCAATTTCATTGACTTCCAGCAATTGCAGCGCCAGCCCGCGAATACCGCTGCCTTCGGCGCCCACCGCAATGCGCTTGCCGGCCAACTGATGCAACTTGTCAAAGGTTTGTTCGCCGCGATAAAAAACCCAGACCGGCTCGTAATAAACACTACCAAGCGACAACATCGGCGGGTCGCCCTCGGCAACTTCCGGCATTGGAATGCCGCCCTGGACGAAAGCGACGTCGACTTCATTCTTTTTGAGACGATCCAGATTCTCGTAGGAACCGGCCGATTTTTTGACCTCCAGCGCAATATCATTGCGCGCCAGAATATCCGCGTAACGCTTGGCAAAAGCAAAATAGGCGCCGCTTTCGCCGCCCGTCGAGATCGTCAGATGACGTGGTGGCGCCGGTGCGACAAACTGGTAAGCCACCGCAAAACCAATCGCTGTAATCAGGACAATCGGCCAGGCAGTTGCCAGCAGATCACGGAAAGAAAGCAGACCCGCGCGCAATTTGGCCATCACGGCAGAAGAATCGTCGAGCCGGTGGTCTTGCGCGCTTCGAGATCACGATGCGCGGTGGCGGCATCAGACAATGCATAAGTCTGATTCACTTCGATTTTGACCTGGCCTGACGTCACCACGGCAAAGAGTTCCGCACCAAGCTCAAGGAGTTCATCGCGCTTCGCGATGTAATGCATCAGCGTCGGCCGGGTAATGAAGATTGAGCCTTTTTGCGAAAGCAAAATCGGATCAAAAGGCGCCACCGGCCCGGAGGCATTGCCAAAGCTGACCATCATGCCGCGCGTCCGCAAGCTGTCGAGCGACCCCATAAAGGTATCCTTGCCCACCCCGTCATAAACCACCGCCACACCTTCGCCGCCGGTGATCTCGCGCACACGCCCGGCCACGTCTTCCCGCGAGTAATAAATAATGTGATCGCAGCCATGCGCCATCGCCAGCGCGGCCTTGACTTCATTCGACACCGTACCGATCACCGTCGCTCCGAGTGCCTTCGCCCACTGGCAGGCAATCAACCCGACCCCGCCAGCTGCCGCATGAATCAGCACGACATCGCCAGGCTGCACGCGATAGGTGCGCCGCAGCAGATACGCGCTGGTCAGGCCTTGCAGCATCATTGCTGCCGCCGTCTGAAAATCAAGGCGCTCCGGCATTTTCAACAAACGGTCGGCCGGCAAACAGCGCACCTGACTGTAAGCACCGACCGGGCCACCGGCATAAGCCACACGGTCACCAGGCCGTAAATCCAACACCCCGGCGCCCACCGCCTCAACCACACCCGCCCCCTCCATCCCCAAGCCGGCTGGCAAAGGCAATGGATACAAACCATTGCGATGATAAACATCAATATAGTTAAGCCCCACCGCCTCATGCCGCACCCGCGCCTCGCCAGGCCCCGGATCGCCGACAGCGACCTCCTCCCAGCACATGACCTCGGGCCCACCGGGCTGATGAATACGAATGGCGAGTGGCATTGGAATCTCCTTGGTAATTTCAATTGCAAGTTTAATGCAGCCTTCCGGATTGTGTCTTTAGCGGCTGGCTTTCACGGCAAAAATAATATTTTTTGAAAAATGCTCAAGTAATGCGCCACAGCGCCGTTCTAGACATGTCTTATTCAGAAAAAATATTTACCCACCACCAGGAGGTGTCAAATGTCATACCCCAGCAACCAGCAACCGGCTCCGCTACTCGCTAGCAGCGGCACTCATCGGATTGCTGGCAGGCTGTGCTAACCAGCCCTGTTGCACCACTGTTCAGACAACAGTAACCACGACCGCCGTTACCTCATGCACCACCGGCACCTGCGCTACGCCGACGCGACCTGCGGTAGCCACCCCCACCAAATTAACCGCAGTGGGTTACGGCAACCCCGGCACTTACGCCCAGTACACGCCAGGCCAGCAGAAATTGATGGCCATGCGTGCAGCACAAGTGGATGCCTATCGCAGCCTGGCTGAACAAGTTTACGGATTTCGCATTACAGGTAGCACCACGGTTTCTGCCTTTGCCACACAAAGCGATTCGATTCGTTCGTATGTAGACGCGCTCATCCGTGGCGCACGAGTCATTAGTATGGCCAGCATTGCCGACGGCAATTTCGAAGCGACAGTCGAGCTGGAACTCTCTCACCAATTTGTCGACTGCTTTGCCTTGAATGGGACTTGCGGGGTGCGCAGCAACGCAGTTCCGGCCTGTGTAACACCCGGCTGCACGGCCTCCAGCGTGATCTACGTCAGTCAATAATTTTGGTGAATACTGCTTTATGGCGCATGCTCGCCGGCTTGCTTTTGGCAGCAATGGCAACCCTTGGCTGGGCGATGGACGTGATGGTCGAGGGTAGTGCGCCGATTCGTAACGGAGATCTGGGACAAGCACGGGAATTAGCAATTCGCCGTGCGCTGTCGCGTGCTTCTGAGTCGAGGGGCGTTGTCATCTCATCCCAGTTGTCGGTGCGCCCTGGCGAGGTTAGCGAATCCGCGCAAATGCGCTCCTCTGCCTGCACTCAGGACAATGAGGTGGTGAGTGAACGGATCGAAGAAGGCGCCCTGACCGTTACCGTGCGGGTGACGCTGGATGGTGACGGGGGTTGCTCGGCAGGCTGTCAGCGCAGCTACATCAACAAACTGGTGGTTACGGGATTCGCCTTTGAGTTTCCCGAGCACGTTCTGCCCAGCGAAGATACATGGGTTGCCAACCAAACCGGCAGGGCACTGGCTCGCGCCGTCGCCAAGCAGCGGCGCCTATTAACAGAAGCCGATGGAAGCGCCTTTCCTTACATAACTCCCAGCCAGGCACCGGCTCCTCTGGTGGGAGCAAAGGACAAAGAAACACTGTTCTCGACGCTGGCACGCCAGTATCGGGGGCAATATGTGCTTTCAGGTGTGTACCGCGATTTTGAGATTTCCGGCGGCAGATGGTCGCAGCAAAGCCGACGAATCGAAATTGAGGCGTTTCTCCATGACGGTGCCAACGGTGCGGTATTGGCGCGGCGAACCTTTTTGGGGGTTGCCACTGGGCAGGTACATATCTTGAACAAACCAAGTGTCGGCAGTCCCGCGTTTTACAACGGCGATTTTGGGCGAGCCTGGGGCAAAGTCATTGGAGAAATTGCGAGTTGGGCCACCGGGCAAGCCACTTGCCTGCCTTTCGTTACCCGCGTGCTAAAAGTCGAGAAAGCCAGCATTTATGTGGATAACGGAAGCGAATCAGGACTATCGGTTGGAGACACCTTAAACCTTCATTTGTGGCAAGAACCGCCGGTAAAGAGCCTTTCGGAAACGATACTGGGGCAGGAGAAACGTGCGGGAGGCACCGCCGTCATCAAGAGCATTTACCCCAATTTTGCGATTATGGAACTGATTGAAACGGCTTCGTCTGCAAAAGTCCGGGCGGGAGATTTGTTTTACAGCCAGTAGTCGAAACGAATGAGCCTGTAGTTTACTACTTGACTACAGGCTCACCAGCAGCAAGGCTCAGACTGGCGTCAGCTTGGCATATTCCAGCGCCAGCCATTTCATGCCGCTGGCGCCAAAATTCACCTGCACGCGCGCTTCCGGCCCGCGCCCTTCGGCAGAGACGATAACGCCCTGCCCGAACTTGGCGTGCTGAACGTTTTGCCCGATGCGCAGACCGTTGGCAGAGGTCTGGACATCGGCAGCAGGTGCCGCAGGTCGCGACGGGGCTGTCGCTGTATAGGCTGGCGCACGATTGATCTTGCGCAGCAACGCTTCGGGCAATTCTTCCAGAAAAGCGGATGGCAGGCAGTAGCGCGTCTGGCCGTGCAGCATGCGCGTCTGGGCGTGGCTTAGGTACAGCCGCTGACGGG
>CAJBIL010000422.1 GCA_903953145.1 uncultured beta proteobacterium | reverse complement strand
GGGAGCAGGCGCTATCGACCAAGGCATCCTGTTGGCTGGTGAGAATCAGGACCGGCGATAGCGGCGGGGTTAGTGAGGCCTGGAAGCGCATTGCGGCAAACAGTTGCCGCAGGGCGTTGCGCGTATTGACCGGGTTTTCCTGCCGGAATTTTGCCCAGTTGTTCAGAATTTCGGTGGGATTTTGTGCGTGGCGGCTGGTCAGCGTCAGCACCTGCCTTTCGCGTTCGAGCGAGCTATTGAAAGGTAAAGCCAGTTTAAGGAGCTGAAGATAGCTGCGCGGTTTTAGCCGTTGATAAAACGGGCTGAAAGGGCGCAGGCTGGTATTGATCAGGACACAGCGCGTAATTTCTTCCGGATAGCGCGTCGCCCAGGCAACTGCGACCATCGCGCCGAGCGACATGGCGAGTAGATGGTAGGGCGGCGGGATTTCCTCTCTGGCCAGTTGGTGACGATAGTGCGTGACCATCGCCGCTACCGAGGCAGGGCTCTCCTCTGCACAAAGTGCGCCATTGCCCGGCAGGTCGGGCGTTAGCACCCGTGCATCGGGGATTTCCTTACGGAAAATATCGGGGAATTCGCCCCAGTGGCGGCGCTCCCGGGTCAGCCCGCGCAGCAATATCCAGGTCGTCATCGATGGATTTCTCCATACCAGTGTTCCATTGCGCGTGCTTGCTGCTGCACACGCGATTGCCCGGTTGGAATCCAGCGCTCGTGGCTGCAAGTGGCGCGGGTCAGGAAGTCCAGCCAGGTCATGTGGCGCCGCAAGACGCGCTGCTGGCGATGCTCGATGAGCGGATTGAACATGCCATGCCGGGAAAAAATCTGCCGGGGATTCTTTTTGACCCACATCCAGGAGCCCATCTCCAGCGTTAGCGGAAGGAAATTGCGTGCGGGCAGGGCATTGGCACGTTGATAAAGGTAGTCCCACAGATCGCCATGCGCGAGATATTGACGACTTTGCGGCTCAAAAATATAGCGATGATTACTATTTGTCTGATCAAAAATCTCTTTTAGCGCATGAATCTCAGGGAGATGTTGAATCGGCTGCGCGGTATGGGCGTAGGGGAACCAGATTCGATCATGGATCCCGAATCCGGAATGACAATCCAGCGCAATGCTGAAATTCCGGGAAAGCAACTCCGCTTCAACCACCTGGCAAAGCGCCTGGCTCTCTGCTTCCATCGGGCTGTTTAACGGGCCTCGATACCACGGCAAGCGGGCGCTGATACGCTGCCCGCCGATCAAATAGGGCACGCGTTCGAGCGCATCGAGCGGCGCATTACGCATCAGATCAACCCCGTTGGGATTGGCGCGTGTGCCTTGCCAGACACCACCAGGATTGACAATTGGCATAAAGACCAGGCGCACCGACGCCAGTTGCTGATGCAGCATGCTGTCCCATTGCAGCCGCATCACCAGGCTTTGCAGATAGGCGATCACGACCTCGGCACCAATTCGCTCAAGGCCATGAACCCCCCCAAAAAATCCGATGGCCGGCACCTTGGGGTCTGGATTGCCAAGCGTGATCGCATAAACCGGGAATAGCCGATCATCTTTCCTGACCTGACAAATCACGCTTGCGTCGAGGTGGCTACCACCCGCCTCGATGATCCGCTCCAAATCGACAAGCTCGGGCAGGTCACAGTTGGTCAATGGTTTGTCCTTTTTCTGCAACGCGTTCTTAACAATCGGCTGATAGGGTGTTCATGCCTTGAAACGAAACTTGGGAAAGGAATAATCATGATCCTCAAATTTTTCGATCTACAGAAAATCATTGACCGCTTTTTCGAAGATGGCTGGCTGGTTTTATTGCCACTTGACGATCTTTGAACGGAGTTTTTTTGATGCGCAATTTTTTTCGTAAAACCATCACGCATCCAGCGCTGGCGCTGGGCAGTACCTTGCTTTGGGGAATCGTTGAGTTCATCGCGCTTCAGGGATTGCGCCGT
>CAJBIL010000421.1 GCA_903953145.1 uncultured beta proteobacterium | reverse complement strand
CGGCACGCGAGTTTTTGATAAAACTGGAGATCACGCCATAAAAAACACAATCTCTTATCGAGACTACATTGCATCACTGGAATTTGATCCGGTCGACAATATTCTGGTCGGCGCGTGCTGGATATTGATGACATCATCAGTTTTCATGGCGAATCGGTTGCTGCATTCACCAGCGCTTTTCATGAGGCGATTGACGACTATGTTGCCGCCTGCGAAAAGCTGAAACAGGCGCCAGACAAACCCGCATCCGGCCGACTCATGCTACGCGTTGACCCGGCGGTTCACGCTGCAGCACTCAAGGCCGCAGCACACACGGGGCAGAGCCTGAATCGCTGGGTTGAACGAGTGCTACGGCAAGCGGCTCACGCTTGATGGATCAATCCTATTGATCATCCATCAGGATCATCCGAAATTGTCACCCGCTGACCATCTCAGTGGTAGTCATCCTCGCGCTGATGCCTTACTGCCAGAATAGTCACCGTTTCTTCGTCGTCGATTTCGTACAGGGTGACGTAGCCGCTTGCGCCAAACGGTATGACCATTTCACGAAGAAAGGGATTGTCTGGAATCGCCTTGCGGAAGCTGAATGGCGTCAACGCCAGGCTGCGGATGCCATCCCTGATCGCCTCCAGTGCGCGTTCCGCCAACGCCCAGCCGGCCTCATCCCGAGCCAGTACGAACGCATATAGCCGAACCAGATCGTTTTCCGCTTCTTCCGTAAAGCGGACGCGATACGTCACTTGCCGGCCTTTGCAGATGCCAGCATTTCTTCCAGCCGCCCACACACAGCATCTGCGCTCACGTATCCACCGGTTTCACGTGCATGGTCGCGTGAAGTCAGTCCGCGGGCAATGAATTCGCTTTGCAACTGCCGGCGGGTAATGTTGTCGCGGATCGACGCCTCGACAAAACTCGAAAGACTCTCGCCTTCCCGCAGCACCTGTTCGGCGGCTTTCCTGAATTCTGGGGCGACGCGCAACGAGGGAAAAGTAGCAGATTTCATTTCAACTCCTTATTGCATTGCAAATGCGACACAATCTTGGCAGGAGGCCCATACAATTGCAAGTTTGACAACTTTAATGGTGCGGGCAAAAAATTACGAGGTTAGCGCTTTCATTGCGCCATTCACCTCAATCCCCAATAGATCATTGATAAAGAAAATGACGCCGTGCGTTGTTGAACGCTGCCTACACACTACTCCGACGACAACGGTGCCAAGTGCAGGAAATTCAAACCGGGGAAATGCTTGAAATCAGAATCAAGCGACACCAGCCGGCATTGGCTGGCCTGCGCGAAGGCGGCCAGATAGCCATCGGTCCATAAGCGATGGACGAAGCCGCTCGCGGCGCTCAAGGCCTGAAATTGTGCCTCGATATTCAAAGGCTCTGCAAGAAAACAGCCCATGGGCAGTGCCAGGAACTGCCGGTAGCTCACCCAGGCTTCGTCAAAACTCAACGGATTGTCCATGACCTTGGCTTGCGTACTCAGGCGCAGGAAGCCCAGCATGGTGATACGGCAAAATGCCAGCTTCTCTGCGGACTCCTGCTCCCAGTAGTGGCGAACCCGGGCATGGTGAAAATGCCGTTCGTCAACCAGAGCCAGCCAGACGTTAATGTCGGGCAAGTCAATCATTTGTGCGGTCGAGTTGAGCGAGGTCTTCTTCGTTGAGGATGGCGTAGAGTTGCGCGTTGCTCAATGCCGGGGTGACACTGCCATCGGCTTTTCGGGCAATGGGAATCGGTGGGCGGCTGCGGGACAGCTCATCCCTGGATGGCGCAGCGCTATCCGCCAGACCACGTTCAATAAACTGCGCTACCAACTCTTTAAGCTTAAAACCGCGTAGTGCTGCCTGCGCTTTGAGTTGGCGAAAGGTTTCGTCAGGTAAATCGAGTGTGGTTCTCATCGCTATTGCAACCCTTAATCAAGCGCCGGTTTTGGATAAAAACATTTTTACATCAAATCACGGAATTGATCAAGTTGAGGCAAGACCTGCCCCAAAGCTCCGCGTACCGCTGTAGCCCGCAGTACAATTTTCCGGTTTGAGGGCGTAATACAGCGGAAATCCGCCGAGCGCGAGGGGCTACTTCGTCGTCTTTTGCTATCCTGTCGCCTTTACGCAACCCGGCACTGCTGCCCGGGCCAGCGAACCTTATTTACGGAGTAGCACCGATGGCGTCTTTGGCAGAGCAGTTTCTGAAAGCCGGGCTGGTCAACAAAAACAAGGTCAAAGTGGCTAACCAGGACAAGAACCAGCAGAAGAAGGTTGAGCGTCGAACCGGCACGCAGACCGTTGATGAAGTGCGTCTGGCCGCGCTGGAAACGCAGCGCAGGAATGCCGAGCGGGCTCGCGAACTCAACGCCCAGCGCGATGCAGCTGCCACCCAGAAGGCGATCGTCGCGCAAATTACACAGATGGTGCAGCAAAATCGCCAGAGCAAGGGGGCCGGCGATATCGCCTACAACTTTACCCGCGACAACAAGATCGAACGGCTGTATGTGTCGGCCGCAGTTCAGGCGCATTTAATGGCCGGTCGTCTGGTGATCGTCTGTCAGGGCGGCGCTACCGAATTGGTGCCCAGGGTGATCGCCGACAAGATTGCCGAGCGCGATGCCTCGCTCGTTATTCGGGTGAACAAGACCAGCACCGGGGTTGATGTGGACGATCCGTATGCCGACTTCAAGATCCCCGACGACTTGATGTGGTAGCCAGGCCGCCTGGCACGACACCTCTGTAACCCGCACCAACTGGCGATCTACCGACATGGGCTGCCGCTAACCCAATAAATACGCCACTCTCTGGGACATTGATGACGTAGACCGCCAATCCATAGGCCTTACAGGGCAACCGAGGTCTACACGAAAAATCTGCATGTATAAAAAAACGGGCCGCAGCCCGTTTTTTATTTCGCCGTAAGTAAAGATTACGTTGGCGATTACTTCTTTTCGTCCTTCTTTTCCATTTTCTTTTCTTCTGCCTTTTTCTCTTCTACTTTTTTCTCGTCTTTCTTTTCCATTTTATGGTCGTCCTTCATTGCGCCACCATGGGAGCCGGCGATGGCGCCAGCGGAAACGGTCGCAAAGGCGGCGGCGATCAGGATGGACAGTAGCTTGCTCATGTAAAACTCCTTGGATTTAATGGGAGAAGGTGACGCCCTGTATGGTGCGCACCGGTAATATAACGGTTATGACTACAGGCAAGTTGACTAACGCCACACAAATAGGTTCCCGCGCCCGCTGGCTTGGGTGCCGCTGGCTCGGCGCAGCTTTGTGGCTGGCATTGGCGCTGCCGACTACGGCTGATGCGGCACCGCGAAAACCGGTGGTCGACACCGAGGTGCTGGAAAAACTCCCGTTGCGTGCAGGGGATTCGAGCGCCCGCGAATTGGCCGATCTACGCAAGGCGATGAACAACGCGGCCACGGATCAGGCGCTGACTAGCGCTGCGGCGACCCTCGCCGAACGCTATTTCGACCTCGCACTGGCGCGTGGAGACCCGCGCTATGTGGGCTACGCCGAAGCGGTGCTGGCCCGCTTTTCAGCCCGCCCGCTGCCAGCTTCCCTGCTTCTGATACGCGGTCTTTTGCGGCAATACCGGCATGATTTCGAGGGCGCGCTGAGCGACTTTGCAGCGGCGCTGGTGCTTGATCCCGAGCTGGCGGAAGCACACGCCTGGCGGGCGGCGATCCATCTGGTGCAGGCTGATTATGCGGCCGCGCACAAGGAATGTGCCGCCCTCGCGCGCCTCGGACGAAAAACGCTTTATGGCGGCTGCAACGGTCTGGCGCAAGCCTATGGCGGCCAGCTCGAAGCCGGCTACCGGACATTGCAGCAGGCGCTCGAATCCACCCGCAACGCGGATCAGCGACTCTGGCTGCTCACCCGGCTGGGCGAAGTTGCGGCCTGGCGCGGCCAATCCGCGCAGGCGGAACGGCACTTCCGCGAGGCCTTGCAGCTGGGGCGTGACGACGGCTATCTGCTCGCCGCCTGGAGCGATTTCCTCCTCGACACGGGGCGCGCTGACGAGGTGATTCAACAACTCGCCGGCTGGGAATCGTCCGACAATCTCCTGCTGCGCCTGGCAGAAGCCGACGCTATTTTGAAGCGGCCGACCGCAACCCGGCGCGCGCAAACGCTGGAAGATCGCTTTGCCGCCGCCAAACTGCGGGGCGACACCACGCATCGGGCGGAGGAAGCGCGCTTCCGCCTGCATTTACGCGGCGATCCGGCACAGGCCCTGCGTTTGGCCGCAGAAAACTACCACGTTCAGCGCGAACCGCGCGATGCGCGCATCCTGCTTGAAGCCGCCATCGCCGCCGGGGATGGTGCCGCCGCCGAAGCGGCGCGCGCGTGGCTGCAAACCAGCGGCTTCGAGGATCAACGCCTGCGCCAGCTGGGGCTAAACTCGCAACGATTGATGCCGATGGAAAGCCGCGCAGCAGCGCAAAAATGAAGTCCCTTCACCTGTTTTTTATCCGCGCGCTGGCCACTGCCCTGCTGCTCTGCACGCTACCAGCCATGGCGCACAAGGCCAGCGACAGCTACCTTGCGCTCGACATCAAGGGCAGCGCAGTCTCTGGCCAGTGGGATATTGCCCTGCGCGACATCGACTTCGCGCTGGGGCTGGATGGCGATGGCAACGGCGAAATCACCTGGGGTGAATTGCGTGCCCGGCATGACGACATCACCGCCTGGGCGCTCGGCCGTCTTGCGCTGCAACGTGGCGGCACCTGCGCCTTGCAGGTCGACGATCATCAGGTCGATTCGCACACCGACGGCGCCTATGCCGTATTGCAAATCAGCGGCAGATGCCCCGCCAGCACGGGCGATTTAATACTCGACTATCGCCTGCTGTTCGAGCTCGACGCGCTGCATCGC
Organism: uncultured beta proteobacterium; assembly: GCA_903953145.1. Classification (GTDB taxonomy): domain Bacteria; phylum Pseudomonadota; class Gammaproteobacteria; order Burkholderiales; family Rhodocyclaceae; genus CAJBIL01. Next base: position 1,836 of record CAJBIL010000421.1, on the reverse strand, counting down.
GGCCTGCTGCGACTCAATCTGGACAGCACGACACAAACGGCGGTACTCGCGCCGGAGCGCCAGACGCAAACGTTCAGCGCCGGTGCGGTATCGCACCTCACCCGCCTCGCGCAGTTCGGCCAATACCTGCGCGAAGGCGTCTGGCACATCTGGATCGGCTTCGACCACATCCTGTTTCTGCTCTCCCTCCTGCTGCCGGCCGTCCTCGTCCATGAAGCCGGGCGCTGGCGCGGTGTCGCCCGGTTCGGCGAGGCGCTGCGCGAAGTGCTCTGGGTCGTCACCGCATTTACAGCGGCGCATTCGATCACCCTCTCACTCGCCGCGCTGGGCGTGGTCGAACTGCCGTCGCGGCTGGTCGAATCGGCAATTGCCGCTTCGGTGGTGCTCGCTGCTGCAAACAATCTGAAACCGCTGGTCGAACGCCGGCGCTGGATGGTGGCCTTTGGCTTTGGCCTGATCCACGGCTTCGGCTTCGCCAGCGTACTGGTTGAACTGGGGCTGCCCCCGGAAACCCTGGTTTTGTCGCTGCTCGGCTTCAACCTCGGCGTCGAAGTCGGCCAGCTCGCCATCGTTGCCGCATTTTTACCCGTCGCCTATGTCCTGCGCGACAGCCGCCTGTACCGGCGGGGCGTCTTTGTCGGCGGCTCGCTGATCACCCTCGCCATCGCCCTCGTCTGGCTGATCGAACGCGCCTTTGACCTGAAGCTGATCAGCACCTGAAACCCCGCCGCCGCGTATGAAAGATGCCGCCCAATGATCCGAAAAACGTTAATCCTGCTTGCCATGCTGGCTTTGGCAGCACCCGCCGTCGCAGCGCCAGCCACGTTTGAGGTCATCAGCGCCGAATTTGGCACCTTCGACGACAGCAATCCGAACGAACTGATTTTTGAGCCCACCCTGCTAATCCCACACAAGGTCGGCCAGCGCTACGGCTGGATCATCGAAGTGCGTACCGGCAAGCGCTCCCTGAGCGTTCGTGAAGAATACCTGCTGCCGGAACGCGCCGGCACACCGGCTAAAGACGCCCCCGTGGAAGACAGCCTGAACATCCCCAACCAGCGACGCAGCCAGGTCAGCCAGCGTCAACTGGTGCCGGTTGACGGCAAAATCTACGGCGAATGGGCCATCGGCCCGAACGAGCCCGCCGGGCACCGGCATCTCAAAGTCGTTATCGAAGGCCAGCCAGGCGCAAGCTTCGAGTACGACGTCAAGCAGTGACTGGTGTATTTTTTAACGTCGCCTTCAGCAATCGGTCATAAAGCACCACATTCACGGTTGCAGCAAGATTCATGCAGCCGTGGGTGGGCACATAAACAATGTCCTTGCACCATGAGGTCACATTTTTTTGCAAACCGCCGTCTTCCGGGCCAAAGATATAAAACGCCCGCTCCGGGTGCCGATAGGTCGTGAGCGGCCTGGCATCGGGATGCACTTCAATGGCAATCGGAATACAGCCAAAGGGAATCACTTGCGCCAGATCATCAACACCGATGAGCGGGAGTTGCAGATGAACTTGTTTAGTGTCGGTACGAAATTGATTGGCACGCTCATATCGCTTGCCGGTATAAAAAACAGTATTGACGCCATAGCACCCGGCAGCTCGCATGATTGCGCCCACATTCTCGGGGCCCTTGGGGTTGTAAAGGCCAATGCATGAGTAGCCGGTACAGTCTTTAACCGCCTGGTTTCGCGTGATGGTTTCCATTTTCTCTTTTCGAGTAGCGCATTCAAATCGGCGACGCCAAGTTTATCGTGCGGCCAGCCTTTCCGGGCGATTGGCTACACAAGATCAACGCCAGAGCGATGCGATGGCAGCTCGCGGCTATCTGGATGCAT
>CAJBIL010000420.1 GCA_903953145.1 uncultured beta proteobacterium | reverse complement strand
GGGATCAATCACGAATAACAGATCACCCTCATTGATTTTCTGCCCCGGCCGGAAATTTAGCTTCATCAGATTGCCCGACACCCGGGCGCGCAGATCAACCTCGCGAAAAGCCTTGATCTCGCCCACAATATCCATCGACAGCGCGGTCGGCTTTTGTATGACCTGCTGCACGGAGACTTCGGGGATCGGAGGCGCAACCGTTCCCGGGCTCTTGTTACAACCAGCCAGTATCGATACGGCGAGTAAGCCAGATAAACCGAATAAAGAAAAAATGCCATGGTGCTTGAAAGCGTTGATTTTATGCCCGATCATCGGATGATCCTCGTTGAATTTGCCGAATGCTGTGCTAAAAACGGAAGACTCAGGTAGCCGTATTGGCCCCGACTTCACCCGCCAGCGTCTCCAGTGAGCCAATCACGCTGCGCAGCTTGGCATCGACTTCGCTCGGTTGCGACCAGATGTCGGTGATGCGCTGTCGTAGCGTAACCAACTGGCTGATCATCTGATTTTCGATTTCAGGCATGACCGCCATATGTACAAAGGCATCCTCAAAGTCGTCGGTTACCTTGGCGATCATCGCCCGGCCTTCGGTTAAGTCGGCGACCTGGCGATCATAAAGATTGGCCACCGAATCCCTGATTTCACAAACGGCGTAGCGGATACCCTGTTGCTTGAGCAGATTGTCGTGCTCAAGCAGCAAACCCATGACGCGCGATTCGACGCCCTCGCAGAGCGTTGCGATATTGTCGCGAATGCGTCCGCAGCGCGCGCTGTCGTCGGGCATGTTCTTGATCAGCATGCTTGTGTGCTCAAAATTGACGATCAGCTGATCCTTTATTTCAAGCAACCGGCCAAGCGTACGCATCTGCGCGATGTGCTCGCGATCCTCAGCGGTGATTTCGGCACCATCGGTGCGTGCGGTAAAGCTTTCGCCTTCCCAGGTGAAGTGAATGATGCTGTCGAGTTCATATTGCCGGATTGCGTTGAGCGTTAGCTCACCGACGGACTGGATCGTCCGGCAGGTAAAACTTTTGGTCAGAAACTCCATCACCACACCGAGTTCGCCCATGCTCGACATTGCTGTCATCGCGACGCTCTGCGCATAAGACATCTGTTCTTTTGCAACCCGCTCACGGGCCAGTGTCTTTTTCAGCAAGGCCAGTTTCTGGAAGAAAACACTGTCGGAGAAGGGTTTGACGATGAAATCGTTGCCAACAAACGCTTCGTGCCCGGCTTCTGCCTCGGTGCAAAGTAGCAACTGATAAACATCGGAGGTCGAAAAGTCGTCACGAATTGCCACGTGCATGGCAAAAGCATCGACATCAGGCAGCGCGGTATCGAGTAGCAAAATATCCGGCTCACGATCTGCCAGCGCTGCCTGGCAGTCTGCGCCCCGACGGAAGATGTTCAGCTCAAACTCCTGTAGCAGCGCCTCTTTGTGCGCGGTGATCCAAGCTTCGTCGGCAGTAGCAAGAAAGAGAAAAGGTCTGCGGTTCATGGTTTTATCCGGAGAAAATTAAGCGGCATCGTCACGCCGGGTCAACATCGGCGAGTAGGGCGTTGGGTAGCGTGCGTTATTCTATGATAATTCGGTGCCCTGTATGCCGACTCGCTGGCTGGATTGATTAACTTTGAGAGTCCCCGATGATTCCAACCTACTGGCAACAGGCTTCCGCTGAACTTGCCGCAAATGATTCGGTCATGGCCGGGTTTGTTGAGCAGTTTAGCGATAGCGCCCTGGCTTCGCGCGGTGATCCTTTTGTTACGCTGGCGCGGTCGATTGTTGGCCAGCAGATTTCGGTGAAGGCGGCTGATAGCGTCTGGGCGCGCTTCAGCGCTGCCTTGCCGCTGATCACGCCGGCTGAGATCTTAGCCACAGCGCCGGAAATTTTGCGAAGTTGTGGTCTTTCGGTGCGCAAGGTCGAGTACATCGGCGACCTGGCACGGCATTTCAATGCTGGCGATATTCATGTTGATCGCTGGCAGTCGATGACTGACGTCGAGATCATTACCGAGTTGACGGCGGTGCGAGGCATTGGTGTGTGGACCGCAGAGATGTTCCTGATTTTCAACCAGTTACGCGCTGACGTTTTCCCGCTCGACGATATTGGCTTGCAGAAGGCAGTAGCCGTGCATTACTGCGAGGGCGAACGCCCATCACGCCAGCTGCTTGCTGAATACGGTGCTCGCTGGCAGCCCTGGCGCTCGGTAGCAACGTGGTATCTGTGGCGAAGCCTGGACCCGGTGCCGGTCGCCTATTAGATTGCATCGCGTTGAGCGGGCAGGGCAGTGTGCTTTCAGTTAAAATGGCCTCCGTTTCAAATACCTCTGAGCCTGATGAAAACCAGCTTCCTCGACTTTGAACAGCAAATCGCTGACCTCGACGGCAAGATCGAAGCCCTGCGTTATGCGCAGGACGATTCAGCCGTCGATATTTCCGATGAAATCGGTCGCCTTGAGAAAAAAGGCCAGACGCTGACCAAGGAAATCTACGCCAAGTTAACCTCCTGGCAGATTTCCCAGGTAGCGCGACATCCTCAGCGCCCTTACTCGCTTGATTATTTCAGCCTGATTTTTACCGACTTTGAAGAATTGCATGGTGATCGGTCGTTTGCCGATGACCACGCGATTGTCGGCGGTCTGGCGCGCTTCAACGGCCAGCCGGTGATGGTGATCGGCCATCAGAAGGGGCGTGACACCAAGGACAAGATTTACCGTAATTTCGGCATGCCGCGCCCGGAGGGCTACCGCAAGGCGTTACGTTTGATGCGTCTGGCCGAAAAATTCGGGATTCCGGTATTTACATTTATTGATACGCCGGGTGCTTATCCCGGTATTGATGCCGAAGAGCGCGGCCAGTCTGAAGCAATTGGCCGTAACCTATATGTGATGGCCGAATTGAAGGTGCCAGTGATCGTCACCATCATCGGCGAGGGTGGCTCCGGGGGCGCGTTGGCGATTGGTATCGGCGATGTTGTGCAGATGTTGCAATACTCGACTTACTCGGTGATTTCACCGGAAGGCTGTGCGACGATCCTCTGGAAGAGTGCAGAAAAGGCCAGTGAGGCTGCCGAGATCATGGGCATTACCGCGCCGCGATTGAAGGCGCTGGGCCTGATCGACCGGATCGTCAATGAGCCTTGTGGCGGTGCCCATCGTGATTATCCGGCGATGGCGCAGAGCTTGAAGAAGGCGTTGCAGGATGCCTTGAAACAGGTTTCTGCATTGACCACCACTGAGTTGCTCGAAGCGCGTTTTGAACGCCTGATGGCCTATGGCCGTACCAAAGAGCAGCCCGTCCGCTGAGCGTTCGTTGCCGGGCGATCTGTTACAAATTCTTGTTGCATTTCTTGAGCCACGGCTGACGCCGGGTGAGCGTCTGTGCGTGGCGCTTTCAGGCGGTTGTGATTCGGTGGTGCTGCTGCACGCGCTGTGTCAGCTTGATTTGCCGGTCGCGCTGTCGGCGCTGCATGTGCATCATGGTTTGAGCCCTCATGCGGATGAGTGGGCGGCATTCTGTACGCGCTTGTGCACCGTGCTGGATGTGCAGCTGGTTGTTCGCCGTGTTGATGTACCGCGAGATAGCGGCGTCGGGCTGGAGGCGGCAGCACGCCGTTTGCGTCAGGCGGCTTTTGCCGAGTGCGGCATGCGTGGCGTCCAGTGGCTGGCGCTGGCGCATCATCGTGACGATCAGGCAGAAACGGTGCTGCTTAATCTCTTGCGCGGGGCGGGTGTCGACGGTGCTGCGGGGATGGCACCCGAGCGAGCGCACGGTGCATCCGGCCTGCGTCTGATCCGGCCATTGCTTGATGTGCCGCATTCCGCGCTGGTCGCCTACG
>CAJBIL010000419.1 GCA_903953145.1 uncultured beta proteobacterium | reverse complement strand
TCGCTTGCGTCGCCTGCCGTCGCTGCAACGCGCGCTGGCGGCGGCAACGCCAACGATCCTGCTCTGCAATCCGAACAACCCGACCGCCGCGACCTTGCCACGCAGCGCGCTGCTGGATGCTGCCGCACAGCTACAGCGGCGGGGCGGCTGGTTGATTGTCGATGAAGCCTTTGGCGACCACGACCCGGATAACTGCCTTGCGCCGCTGGCGGGTAGCGCGCAGGCGCCGAATCTCATTGTGCTGCGCTCGTTCGGTAAATTTTTTGGTCTGGCCGGTGCGCGCGTCGGCTTTATTTTTGGTGTGCCGGAGAAGCTGGATCGTCTGCGTGAAGCGCTCGGCCCCTGGCCACTTTCCGGCCCGGCGCGTGCGGTGGCTCGCCATGCGCTGGCCGACACCGTCTGGCAAACACAGGCGCGTCTTGATCTTGCCGCAACCATGCCGCGTCTCGCGGCATTGCTTGCCCCGCTCGGCGAAGTGACCAGTACCGCGTTATTCACCACGCTGGCCACGCCGAACGCCAGCGCACTGAGCGAATATTTCGCCCGATGCGCCATCCTGCTGCGCAGCTTTGATGCCCATGGCCTGTTGCGCGTGGGTTTGCCGGGTAGTGAAGCGCAATGGCAGCGCCTTACCCAGGCGATCAACGAATGGATACCCTCATGCTAAAACGCCCCTGGATGATGGCCTTGCTTGCCGCCATCAGTCTCGCCCACGCCGATGTTTCCGTGATCGATGATGCCGGCGTCAGCGTCCGCCTGATGCAGCCAGCCCGGCGCATTATCAGTCTGGCGCCACATCTCACCGAGACGCTGTTTGCTGCCGGTGCCGGTGAGCGCATTGTCGGCACCGTGGCGTACAGCGACTACCCGGAAGCCGCGAGAAAGTTACCGCAGGTCGGCGGCTATGCCAGCGTTGATCTCGAGGCAGTTGCGGCACTCAAGCCTGATCTGATCGTCGCCTGGCAGAGTGGCAATGTCGCCGCGCATATCGACAAGCTGCGTGCGCTGGGTTTCCCGCTATATCTCTCGCAATCCAACCGGATTGAAGATGTTGCCAGCGAGATTGAACGTCTTGGCGTGCTGGCGGGAACCAGCCCGGTTGCCAATGCCGTAGCCAGCCAGTTTCGCCAACGCCTCGCCGGCTTGCAGCAGCGCTACGCTGCCCGTCCCGTGGTGCGCACCTTCTACCAGATATGGAAACAGCCGCTGATGACCATCGGCCGCAAGCAGATCATCGGCGACGTTGTGCGCTTGTGCGGCGGTGAAAATGTCTTCGCGCAGTTGGAAACAATGGCGCCAACCGTCACCGTTGAAGCCGTAATCGCCGCCAATCCCGAAGCCATCATCGCCAGCGGCATGGCTGACTCGCGCCCCGAATGGCTCGACGACTGGAAGCGCTGGACCTCAATCACCGCCGTCGCCCGCGACAACCTGTTTTTTGTTCCCCCCGACCTGATCCAGCGCCACACCCCGCGCCTGCTTGATGGCGCTGAACGTCTTTGTCAGTATCTTGAGAAAGCGCGTGAACGCCGGCCGAAAACCGCACAAAGCCGGTGAATTTAAAGCCGGAAAGCCTAAAAAAACGCGGATGATCCGGTAGTGGGTGGCTGGTTAGGCGGCACCTTTTCTGCCGGCGTCAGTCAAAGTTTTTAGCTGAAGATGGGGTATGCTGTATTAGCAAAGTCAAATATTCAATAAGGAATGATCATGATCAAACGAGTTGTTGCAGCCACGCTGCTCTGTTTTTCTGCATTTGGGGCAAATGCCGATGTCGTGAACATCGACAGCGCTGAGTTGGCGCGTCTGGCTGCCAGTGGTGTGGCGGTCATTGATATTCGGACCGAGCCGGAATGGAAGGAGAGTGGCGTGATTGCCGGCAGCAAGCTGATGACCTTCTTTGACGAAAAAGGGCGCGCCGACCCACCGTCCTGGCTGGAAAAAGTGAAAGGCGTGGCAAAGCCGGATCAGCCGGTCATCCTGATCTGCCGGAGCGGCAACCGGACACGCGCGGCGTCGCAGTTTTTATCGCAGCAGGCCGGCTATAAAACCGTCTACAACGTGACGGGGGGTATGAATGCCTGGGCGAAAGACGGGCGTTCCGTTGTGCCGGCAGCCAGTGCTGTCGCCGGTTGCGCTGCCGGCGCACGCTGCTGAGTTTGGGTGGTCATCGTGCGATTTCTTCGCTGTTCATTGATTTGTTGATTCGATACTTTTTGTACATCAAAGAAGTATTTTTTGTCGTCTTATCAGGTTGATTGGTAAATTCTAAGATAGCGCCATCAATTAACCGGAGCGCAAAAATGAAATCACGTGAAATGCTGACGCTGGATGATGTCAAAAAAATCGCCGCCGCCGCCGAGGCGGAAGCACAACGCAACCACTGGGCGGTGAGCATTGCGATTTGTGACGAAGGCGGCCATTTGCTCTGGCTGCAACGGCTGGATGACGCACCGCCAGTGAGCGCGGAAGTCGCCCCCGGTAAAGCGCGCGCCGCAGCCATTGCGCGCAAGCCGAGCAAGGCGCTGGAAGAGATGATCAATAACGGGCGTTTTGCCGCGCTGGCCATGCCTTTGCTGCCGCTTGAAGGCGGCGAGATGATCGTTGTGAATGGCAACGTGATCGGTGCGGTGGGTGTTTCCGGGGTGAAAGCCGCTGAAGACGCGCAAATCGCCCGCGCCGGTATTGCCGCGCTCAGCGCGTAAGGGCGCCTCCGGAGAGATTGGCTGCAAGGCGCATGGATAGGCGTTCTACCACATGCATCTTGCTGAAAGGCAGGAAATACGCCATTCTCCAGAGGGTGCTTATGCTAGATCGCCATTTGGTGGGCCTTGTAGGGCAGTTATTCGGAGAGGCCATGAGTGATCGATAGGTCTGATTTGCCCGGGCAGTTAGCTCCGTCAGCACCAGCCGCTGTTGCAGAAAACAGCTTTTGCCCGGGTTGTGGGCAGGCTTTTGTTTGCGGGGTGGCTTGCCCCGGTCAAGGTGCTGGAAAAGACGCTGAAGCGCAATGCTGGTGTATGCAGTTGCCTGTCGGCAGTTTCACGCCGGCGCCGGGCGTCGGCTGCTTTTGCCCGCAGTGCCTGGCTGCGCGCGTGGGCTAAATTGCTGAAGACCAGAGCGTATCAGGCGGCGCTTGATGCTTTGCGCTGCGGCAGTTGCAGGATGGCGTCGCGATTGCTCCAGGAGAAGCATTTGGTCGCCGCCTCGCGCCATGGCAGCCAAGTAAAATCGAGGTGTTCGTCGGGCGCGATGACCACCGGCTGTGCGCTTGCCACTTCGAGTGAGAAAACATGCTCCGTATTTTCGAGCACACCGGGGGCGTAACGATGGCGCCACTCAGCAAAAATCTCGAAGGTGTTGGTTCGTTGCCAGTCATCAAAGGCGCTCTGCGGCAAGATTATCCCGGTTTCCTCGGCGACTTCCCGGGCGGCAGTGGCGATCAGGCTTTCGTCGTTTTCCTGGCTGCCGGTGACGGATTGCCAGTAGCCGGCATGCGCGGCGCGTTCGAGCAGCAGCACTTGCAGGTCGGCTGTGTGGATCACGACCAATACGGATACCGGCCGTTTGTATTGCATCATTCTGGTCGTTGGAATGTTGGCAGCAAGTTATCGGCGGCATTAACGGTGCCGGCAAACTCGTAAAAAACCCATAGCGGAATGTTGTCCGTCTGCCATTGCGCAATGGCGTTGGCAAATACCGCATTGAGTTCGGCAAAGTGCTCGCGGGCGGCGACCAAGGCATCCGCGCCGGAAATAACGATGATGTAACCGGGCGCCTCGTGCCACGAAAAATCAGTCAGGCAGTCGTTCAGCGCATCGAAATTGGCGCCATACCAGGCAGGGAATTTGAGGTCGCGGCCGAACGCAGCGAGTATCGCCGGCATCTCTTCAGACATACCGAGGCTGACTTTGAAGCTGGCAAAACCGAGGCTTTTCGCCGCCTTGGCCAGTACCGTTTTTTCGCCTTTTGGATGATTTGGCAGGCGGTAGACGCCGGCCTGTGCGGGCTGTGCGAGCATTTTCTGCAAGGCGGTCTGGGGCGTGGCTTGGTTCATGGCTCGCGTATCCGGCGGAAGCTGCGGTAGTGGTCGTCGGTGTAGTAATACTCGCCGGCGGTGGCCACGTTGCCGCTGCGGCCTTCACCCGCAATGATGCGGCGTGCGCCACGGTCGCGGCTGCCGGGCGTCGGCACGGTGTATTCGTGATAGTAACCGCGTGCTTGTTGCGGCAGGCGCTTTTCAAAATTACCGAACGTGTTGCCATCCTTGCGCGGGTAGGGGAAGGGGCCACCGCGCTGGATCAGCCGCAAGGTGTGCTGTGCTTCGGTGGGCAGGTCGCTGAGTGCGACCTGCTCAATGCCGTGGCTGAACCAGCCTTCCCGGGCCTGCGTTGCCGAAAGCCCAAAAACGCCGGCCAGCGCGAGAAACAGCGCCAGCCGGAGGAAGACAGTGAAGCGGAACATGGCGTTTAAGCCTTGCTGACGTCTACCTGAGTTTCTACTTTTTGACGTAAGCGGATGTGCAGTTCGCGTAGCTGTTTTTCATCCACATCGCTCGGCGCATCGGTCAGCAGGCATTGAGCGCGCTGGGTTTTCGGGAAGGCGATCACGTCACGGATCGACTCGGCGCCGGTCATCATGGTGACAATGCGGTCGAGACCAAACGCCAGGCCGCCGTGCGGCGGTGCGCCATACTTGAGTGCATCAAGCAGGAAGCCGAATTTGAGCTGGGCTTCTTCGGCAC
>CAJBIL010000418.1 GCA_903953145.1 uncultured beta proteobacterium | reverse complement strand
TTGCCGGTGAGGCACTGTAACGCTCGCGGTAAAGGTCAGCCAGCATCGGCGGCAGGCTGCTGGCCGCAATCGGGAAGCCCGGACGGTGGGCGACGGCGATATGCGCCAGCGAGAGGAGCGCGTCCCAGCGATGCCAGTCGGGCAAACCGGCAAAGGCATCAGCGCCCACCAGCAGCACCAGCGGCCGTTGTGCGCCATAGGCGCCGGGCAGACGCAATCGTTCCAGGGTCGGCACGGTATAGCTTGGCTGCTCGGCCTCAACTTCTGCCGTATCAAGCTCGAAACGCACATTGTCGCTGATCGCCAGCCTGACCATCGCAAGGCGCTGCCCGGCGGTGACTTGCGGCAGTTTGTTTTCTGCCAGACGATGTGCCGGCTGGCCGGCCGGTATCCAGCGGATGCGCGCCAGGCCAAGGTGGTCAGCCGCCTCTTCCGCCAGCCGCAAATGACCGAAATGCACCGGATCAAAAGTGCCGCCAAAAATTCCCACAGGTGCTGCCAGCGGCATCGCCGGCTCAGGCATCTTCATCAACGGCAACGAAAACGTCGCGGTAACTGACATAAAAACTTGCAAACAGCGTAGGCGCCAGCACTAGCAGCAATGGAATACTGAACAGCGTCGCAAAAAAACTGACCGCATCGGGCGATAGACTCGCCAGCAAACCCAGCACCACCCCTGGGAGAAGGGCGCCGAAAACAGTCATCGCAGCCATGTAGGCAAGAAAAGCGCGCCAGTTTCGCAAGCATGCAATAAAGCTGAAAAACAGCGCCTTGCTGACCGAAAAGCCGTGCCAGGCAGCAAGTACGGGTGCGTACCAGTAAGCCATCATCAGCGGTGTAAGCAAAATCATCGCAATCTGCGTCGCGGCCAAAAACGGCCCGCTGGCCAGCGCCTCGTCGCCAGGCGGTTTGCCGCCAAGCATCATCTGCATCAAAACCCCGTCATCCGCAAACGCCGAAAGGCCGAGAATGGTAATCGTGGCGCCGAGGTAAAGTCCGCCGAGCATCAGTAGCGTTTTCAGGTTTTCCCGAAATCCGGAAAACAATAGTGCCGGGCGGATCGGACGACCTTGATCAAGCTCGCGGCAGGCATTCATCAGACTGACGGAAAAAGCGGGGATACAAAGCGTTGCCGCGATGGCACCAATCACCGGCACCAGGTTGATCATGGCGACCAGCACCCAATAGCTGACGACCAGCAGGGTCAGCAGCGGTGGATTCTTCCGAAACAGGGCAAATCCGCCGGCCAGCCAGCGCCAGCCACGTCGGGCGGGAAGTTTTAGTGCTTGCATGGCGTTGAAAAATAACGTTGTAAGCGTGGGTCAGGTAGCAACAAAAATATCCCGATACGAAGCGTAAATCGAACCGGCGATCACCGGCCCGAGCACAAGGAAGCCGAGGCCGATTGGCAAGGCCGCGAAGAAGCAAAGGACCAGCGTAATCAGACCATAGACCAGGAAAGGAATCGTGTTTTTGAGGCAGGCGTTAAAACTCGCCTTCAATGCGGGGACGGGCTGCATGTTGTTGAAGAGAACAAGCGCCGGTGCGAACCAGATCGCCATCATGAGCGGCACCGAAAGCACCAGCGCAATCAACATGGCCAGCAGCATCCCGCCCAGCGCCATGCCAAGGCCAGCACTGCGCCCCATCATCATGCCACCGGCCATGCTGCCGCCACTGAGCACGCCGACAATCAGGAATATTGCCAGCATTCCTGCCATATAGAGCACACCGAGCATCACCAGATTACCGCTATTGCTGCCGCTTCGCTTGAAGCCGGCAAACAGATCGGTGACTTCGACAGCTTCCTCATTCGAGGCCTTCTGGCAGGCCAGCAACATGCCTGCAAACAGCACCGGCGTTAGCAAGTGCGCAGCAAGTTGGCCGATGAGCGGCACAATCGCCAGCCCCAGAAAAATCACGATCAGAATCAGCATCATCGCAATCCAGCTGCCGGGATTGACGATAAACAGGGCCCAGCCCTGCCGCAACCAGTCAAACGCATTGCCAGCAGAAACCGTTCGGGAGTCGCCATTGAACGGCGGGGCGGTAATCGGAAATGATTCGATGATAAAGCTCGTTGCAAAGAAAACCAGACTTTGCATCCTAGCTGGCTTGGGCAGGGTAGGCAAGACACAAGCGGTCGGAGACAGCACCGCAAAATACAACAAATCACATTTAAAACCACCGCTTAGTCCTTGACCTGTTGTAGTTTTTAATTCTATAGTCCGAAATATGGTCAATGAACTCAATGCGCTTGAGAGCAAAATCGCCCAAGTGGCGGCGCTCTGCCGCACGCTACGTGCAGAAAATGGCGCGCTCCAGCTAAAACTCACCGCAGCTGAAAGCGAAAAAGCCGGACTCGTGCAACGCATGTGTGAGGCGCGCGAGCGCCTTGAGCAAATCGCCGGGCAACTGCCTGAAGCCAAAGCATGAATGTGACTCACTGATGCCTAACGAAGCCAATTTTCTCGACATTGTGCTGCTTGGCAAGGAATACCGCGTTGCCTGCCCCCCGGAAGAGCGTGAGGGACTGGTGGCTGCTGTGGCTTTTGTCGACGCGAAGATGCACGACATTGCCGAGAAAACAAAAAGCAATATTGCCGAACGCATTGCCGTCATGGCGGCGCTGAATATTGCTCACGAACATCTTTCGCAAAAGAATGCAGCGCCGATTATGGACAAAACCCCCGACCCGGAACCCCGGGCAGAAGGGCTTGACTTCGTTGCTGTTCGGCGTAGGATTTCTGACATGGAGGCGAAACTTGAAGCGGTGCTGGTGCCGCAAGAAAAGTTGTTCTAAACCTCCGAAAATTGTTCCCTGCGGTGTTTGTTAAGGTCATATATTCCTTGAACCAATGCTAATTGGCGTCGGTTGCGGACCCTGGAAACCGCTGTTGTGCCTGCCCCTTATGTCGGGTGTGCCTGATGCGGAAGGAAAGTGACCTATCTGAACTCAGGTTCAGGATGCCGGCCTGACGGC
>CAJBIL010000417.1 GCA_903953145.1 uncultured beta proteobacterium | reverse complement strand
GAAGCCTCGCACGTTGACGGCGCCGACAAGCTGGTGCGCCTCGTGCTCGACATCGGCCCGCTCGGCACGCGGCAGGTCTTCGCCGGCATCAAGGCCGCCTACGACCCGGCGCAACTGGTCGGCCGGCTGACGATGATGGTGGCTAACCTCGCGCCACGCAAAATGAAGTTTGGCCTATCTGAGGGCATGGTCCTCGCCGCCTCAGACCCGGAAAGCCAGACCCCCGGGATCTTCCTGCTCTCCCCCGATGCCGGCGCCCAGCCCGGCATGCGCGTTAAATAAGGCTTGCCCACATGTCAAAAAAGATGCGCCCGCAACTCACGCCGAAAATCATGCTCTACGCGCTGTTCGACGTGCTCGGCATGATCATTCTGGCGACCGGCGGCGCCTGGTTCTCGACCGGCAAGGACTTGTTCATCCCGAATTTTCCGACCAATGCTTTTCAGGCTATTCTGGCCATTCTGGCCGGTGCTGCGTTAATGGTCTGGGCCGCAGCGCAAGTGCTGCGCGAGATGCTCAAGCGCACCCCGACGGACAACGAGCCCGGCAACTAAGGCACCGCCCACCGGCGCGAGTAGAATTGACCGGGCCGGCGATGCCGTAGATACTTCGCTTCATGTTGTTTTTGCAGGATTCGTCTAAAATTCTGCCGTTAAAATCGATATTGCGCCCACGGAGCCCCACTTGAGCCTCTCTCTTGACCTGATCAAAGCGATACGAACAGGCCGCCTGCCCGATGTAGTGGCTGCACTGGATGCCGGCGCTCCAGTTGAAATGCATGACGACGAAGGCGACCCCGGGCTACCCCTCGGCATTGCCTGTTTCATGGGGCATCTCGAGATTGTCAGGGAGTTGATCAAGCGGGGCGCTAAAGCCAGTCTGCCCAACAATCTTGATCCCACTTCGCCATTGTCGCTGGCAACGCGCGGCGGACGTACTGAAGTGGTCAGAGCACTCATCGAGTTGGGGGCCGAAGTGCCGCCCGGCATGCAAACCGGGCTTTCCGAACACGAAGTGGCGCTGGCCCGACTCAAGTTTCACCACACATCAGCGGCGCAACCGATCCAGCCGGCCATCGAAGATCTGCCCGTTTTTGAAGAAATCGAGCTGGTACGCTGTTTTGGCACGGATACCGGCGTGCTTGATGCCGACATGATTCGCGCAGCGCGGGAAATGAGCCGCAAGGACAAGCCGAAATAAGAAGCGACTGCCCGCCCTTTCGGCTCCTCGTCTCAAAGCGGCCTGTCGATCCTGCTTCTGTGCCGGAAGCAAATGATCCACCCTGTTACAATGCATCCCATTACAACACCGAGGCCGCGCGCACTTTTAGCGATGGGCGGCTTCTTATATGGATTTAGTACTCATCTTTTTGCTCATTCTCATCAATGGCATTTTTGCCATGTCCGAGATTGCTGTTGTTTCATCCCGCAAAACCCGGCTCCAGAATCTGGCAGATGATGGTAGCCCCGGCGCCAAAGCAGCACTTTCCCTGCATCAGAATCCCGCTAATTTCTTTTCCACCATTCAGGTTGGCATCACCTCGATCGGCATTCTCAGCGGTGCAGTCGGCGAGGCTGCGCTGGCGGACCCGCTGGCGCAATGGCTATCGGGCATCCCCCTACTGGCCGACCACGCACGCGGTATCGCGCTGACCGTCACCGTCTTTGCCCTGACCTATTTCTCGGTCGTCGTCGGTGAATTGGTCCCAAAGCGCTTGGCACTGCTGGCGCCGGAAGTGATCGCCTCGCTGATTTCGCGGCCGATGCTGGTCCTGGCGCGCATTACACACCCGCTGGTTGTTGTTCTTTCGGGCTCCTGCACCACCATCCTGCGGCTGCTCGGCGCACGCAGCAAGGAAGAATCACCGGTCACCAACGACGAAATCAACGTGCTGATGGAACAAGGTGCGGAAGCTGGTGTGTTTCATGAAAGCGAGCAGGAGCTCGTTTCCAACGTGCTTCGCCTCGACGAACAGCGGATCGCCGCGATCATGACGCCGCGCCGTGACATGTTTGTGGTCGATCTCGATGAGGATGAAGAGAACGTCAGGCACCGCATTGTCGAAAGTGAATATTCACGGCTGGTGGTTTGCCGCGACGGGCTGGAGCATATCCTCGGCATTCTGCAAACCGGCGATCTGCTCAAGAAAGCCTTGCCCGGCCACAGCATCACCACCGCCGATATTGAATCCGTGCTGCACCCGCCGCTCTATGTGCCGGAGTCAGTGACGACGACACAACTGCTGGAAAGCTTCCGTCGCGCCCGCCTGCAGTTTGCTTTAATCGTTGATGAATATGGTGACGTGCAGGGTTTGGTGACGCTGACCGACGTTCTGGCCGCCATTGTCGGCGAGCTATCGGTGCCGGAAGCGCTGGAAGACCGCGATATGGTGCAGCGCGAGGATGGTTCGTGGCTGGTCGATGGTGACGTCGGCATCGAACGTTTGAAATCGGTGCTTGATATTGTCGAGGATCTGCCCGGAGAAGATGAAAACAGCTTCCATACGCTGGGCGGTTTCATCATGCATCAACTCGGGCGCATCCCGCACGCAACCGATCATTTCGAGGCCGCCGCATGGCGTTTTGAGGTGATGGATATGGATCACAACCGGGTCGACAAAGTCCTGGTTTCAGTCGTGATCCCGGCCGGCAAGGCCGAACTGCAAGGCTAAACGACCAACCGTTCCGGCTGGCAGCGCACGCCCAACAGGCTCAATCAGGTGCCTTGGCACTGTAGGCCTCATGCAGATGCACGGGCACGGTGCGCTTTTTGCGCAGTCGGATGTTGAGCATCTCAACAGCCACCGAAAACGCCATGGCAAAGTAGATGTAGCCCTTGGGTACCTTGTGGCCGAGGCCTTCGGCAACCAGCGCCATGCCGACCACGAGCAGAAACGACAGCGCCAGCATCTTGATGGTGGGATGACTCGAGACAAAGCGGCCGATGCTCGCGGCGAAAATCATCATCAACCCGACCGAAGCAATCACGGCAGCGATCATCACCGCCACGTTATCGACCATGCCGACCGCCGTGATGATCGAATCAAGCGAGAAAACAATATCAATCACGATGATTTGCATGATGATTGCCGAGAAAGTGGCCTGCACCGCGCTTGATGCCTCACCTTCCTCGCCTTCGAGCAGCTGGTGGATTTCATGCGTGCTTTTCCAGAGCAGGAAAAGCCCGCCACTGACCAGAATCAGATCGCGCCCGGAAATATCCTGACCGAAAACACTGAAAAGCGGCGCTGTGAGGCCAACCAGCCAGGAAAGCGCCAGCAGCAAACCGATACGCATCAGCATGGCCAGGAACAAGCCGATCTTGCGCGCTGTTTCGCGTGTTTCTGCGGGCAGGCGGTCGACGAGAATCGAGATGAAGATGATGTTGTCGATGCCCAGCACCAACTCCAGCGCGGTCAGCGTAAAGAAGGCAAGCCACAGCTGGGGGTCGGAAAAAAGGGCAACGAATTCCATGAGCAGGCAATCAAATGACTTCGCGGCCATCGGCCGCGAAGATTAAGCGTTTAGAGATAGAAACAACCAGTTGCTGCCGACATCGGCAGCAACGTTGAGCGCAACATCAATCGCCGCTGCTGGTGAAACCGAGCAGTTGAAGCAGACTGAGAAACAGGTTGTAAATCGAAACAAACAGGCTGACCGTGGCCATGATGTAATTGGTCTCGCCACCGTGGATGATGTTCGAGGTCTCATACAGAATCATGCCGGACATCAGCAGCACGAACGCAGCAGAAATCGCCAGTGAGAGGGCCGGGATTTGCAGGAAGATGCCGGCCAGACTGGCCAGAAATGCCACCAGAACGCCAACCGCCAGGAAACCACCCATGAAGCTGAAGTCCTTGCGGGTCACTACAGCATATGCAGAGAGGCCAAGGAACACGGCGCCGGTGCCGCTCATTGCCAGCATCACCGTCTGGCCGCCGTTGGGCAGCGCCAGATAGTGGCCGACGATCGGGCCGAGTGTGTAGCCCATGAAGCCGGTCAGGCCGAACACCGAAAGCAGGCCCCAGCTGCTATCGCGCAGTTTTACAGTGGCGAATAGAAGACCGAAGTAGCCAACCAGTGTCACGATGAGGCCGGGGTGCGGCAGACGCAGCGCAACCGCCGTACCAGCCACCGCACCGCTGAACAGCAGCGTCATGGCGAGCAGCGCATAGGTATTGCGCAATACCTTGTGGGTCGACAGCAGCGATGGTGCGCTGCCGGCCTGCTGGCGGGCAAGGGTGAATTGATCAGAGGGTTGGTTCATGGCGATGCTCCTTCAAAAAATCGGTACTCGAGGTTCAAACAGCCTGCGCTTTAATCACAACTTTCAGGCAACTCAGGCAGCGTGAAGACGCAATGTACGACAAAAAATCATTCAGGTATATTCGTATTATTTGAATCAACAGTTCGTTTTTTTCGATCAATCAACGCATTATTGCAAGCTTTATACAATACCTTCGTTTATACCCGCTGCCCTGCAAGGCGCATGGAATGGTCATCTAGCGGCACCCTATGCTGAAGAATGGCGTATTTAATGGCGTTCAGGGCATTGGCTAGTGTAGAACGCCATTCGGCGCGCCTTTCAGAGGCACGCCGCTAAACCATTACCCTGAAATCACGGGGTAGCCGCATCATCCGTAAAAAGATGAAAGCGCTTGGTCACGGCTCTGATTTCTTCCCCGACATCCACGATGGGGACGGCCATATCGCGAATCGTCATCAGCATCTCGATGCCGCTGGAGTCGATGGAAACACAATCGCGCAGGGAAACACGGGCATTGGCAGCGCCAATCGCTTTCAGGTTCGAGAAAACATCAGCCGCCAGCGCGGATGAAATGTGCCCGCCAAGGATGACATCAGAAGCGGTCGTCGCGACAAAACCCGCCTGGCGCAGGGTGATTTGCTCCTGGATAATTTCTGAAATCAGCAAGGTGTCGCTTTTGTCGATCTCCTCGACATCCCAGGAGAAGCCAATGCCGACCCCTTTCGCCACAGAATCAATGCGCACGATCTGCCCGAATCCATGCACGCTGCGGCCGGCGTACTGAATCTCGCCGTAATCGCTGTCGCCATAAACTACCAGGCTGCTCGTCGGGGTACTGGATAAATGCAGGAAAAAGCCGCCCCCCGAAATATTGAGGATATTGCCCGCAAAGCGCGCGCCATCATGCTCGACGAAGCCACGCAAGGGGGTTGATAAGTGGTACCGGCAAAAACGACGCTTTTCCAAGGCACGACTCCGACTAAAGACGACTGGCGAACAGCGCGTTCAAGGTCTGCACATAAGCAACGACGGATGCATCCCCCTCGCCGGGTGCCCAAGTCGCACGCTCGGCATCACTCAGCGGCAGATAAGGGCCGGCCTTGGCTTCAAAGAAAACTGTACCCGGCTGGCAAGCCAAAACGGTATGAAAAACGCCATGCGGAATGGTCACACCGCAAGCCGCGCCAGCGGGTGCAAGCAGCACAGTCTGCGTCACCTGCCCGGCGGCATCAAAAAAAACGACGCCGAGTAGACCACGCAAGACGATCATCGTTTCGTCTTTGGCCGGATCAAGATGGCAATGCGGCGCGATGTAGGAGCCGGGCTCGATGGCATTGAGCAAGCGGTGCGAACAATCATCATCACGCGTGTGGAAGTTGCGATTTTTGCGCCGGCGCGGGCTGGCAGCCGCTTCCTGGCTGACGGCATCGAGTAGTGACTGATCAATGATTTGCGGGGTTTTCATCGGCGGCTTGGATTATCGCGCAAGGTGTTGCACAGGGTGAAAAATCATAATCCGTATTATCAGGTGTAATCAACACTCACATTGTCGCAATTTAGCCATTCGCCGAGTGCAACAAGCAACTCATCTTCGAGCCGTACCCGGGCATTGTCACCCAGCGTCAGTTCGCAGGTGGCATCGGCATTGCGATACGACAGGCGGATCGGGCAATTACCCGGCGTATAAGGCGCGAGCAAGCTGCGCAAACGCTGCACCGCCCCCGGCGCATTGGCGCCGCTCACCTGCCCGTTGAGCGACAGGCGCAAATGCTTGGCAAAACGACCGCGCGCTTCGGCCAGCGTCAGCATTCGTTCAGCGATCACACGCACTTTGCCTTCGCCGGCAAAGTCATCACGCTGCACCTTGCCTTCGATAATCAGTACTTCGTCTTCCTTGATCTTGGCACGCTCGGCTTCAAACAGCTCGTTGAACACCGAGACTTCAATCGTCGTCGTGCCGTCGTCGATCTGGACAAACGCCATCTTGCCGCGCGAGGTGAATTTGGTATGCACACCGACCACCAGCCCAGCGAGGAACTGCGGCTCTTTGCGCGCCTCCAACGAGGCCAGCGGCTTGCGCGCAAAACGCGAGACTTCGGCCTTGACGCCGTGGAAGGGGTGGCCGGAGAAGAAGAAACCGAGCGCCAGTTTTTCTTCGGTGAGTTTCTGTTTTTCTTTCCAACGCGGCACGTCGACGTATTGCGGGCCGTGTTCGCCGGCGTCATCGCCATCAAATACGTCGAACAGGCTGACCTGCATGGCGTTGCGCTCGGCCTGCTCGGCGGCATCCATGGCGATACCGACGGAGGCCAGCAAACGGGCGCGATGATCGTCGAGCGAATCAAAAGCCCCCGCACGAATCAGCCCTTCGACAGTGCGTCGATTGACCATGCGCTTGTCGGCACGCCGCGTGAAGTCGAAAAGATCCTTGAACGGCCCGCCCTCGGCACGCGCCTTGAG
>CAJBIL010000416.1 GCA_903953145.1 uncultured beta proteobacterium | reverse complement strand
CCGACGCCAGATTAAAAAATGTGTAAATTCGCTTGGCGAAGCGAAGCGCGGATTATACCGCTTTGAATACTTAAGCGGCAAGCGCAAAGCAAGTATTCAGGGCGTCTCAGCCGTACAGACAAGACGACGTGGTTGCACCTGCCCTGCCTGATCAACTTCACCCATCCCTAACAAGCGACCATTGACGTACACCCGAACGCGGCCCGGCTGTGCCTGTGCGCCTACCGGGTTACCGTGCGAAAACCGTGATGCCGCTACTTCATCAAGATGCACTTCCGGCAACGATTGCAACAAAGCATCCGGTGCGAGCAAGCAAGTGGAACGATCGGCCTCGGACAACGCGCTCAACTGATCCAGTGTTACCGCATCACTGATCTGCAATGGCCCCACCCGAGTACGGCGCAAACCGGTCAGATGCGCACCACAGCGGAGAAACTCACCAATATCTTCAGCCAATGTGCGGATGTAAGTGCCTTTGCTACAGGAAACCCTTAGACGGCAACGATCACCGCTTATTTCCAGTAGCACTAATTCATGGATAGTCACTGCACGAGCCGCCCGCTCGACCTCAATCCCTTGACGAGCCAATTCGTAAAGCGGCTTGCCATCACGCTTGATGGCAGAATACATGGGGGGTATCTGGCTGATCGGGCCGCGAAAGCGCGCCAATGCTGCTTCAAGGTCTTCCGGCGAGAAGGCGACAGGCCGACGCACCAAAACTTCGCCCTCGGCATCGCCCGTATCGGTCGTGATGCCGAATAAAACATCCGCCTCGTAAGTCTTATCCGCTTCGAGCAAATCGGATGAGAACTTGGTGGCTTCACCAAAACATAACGGCAGCAAGCCTGTTGCGAGGGGGTCGAGCGTCCCGGTATGGCCTGCCTTGGCTGCCGAAAACAGACGGCGCGCCGACTGCAGTGCCGAATTGGAGGTCATGCCCGTTGGCTTGTCGAGCAGCAACACACCATCTACGCGCTGCCAGCTACGTTTGGTTGCCAAAATTAGTTTTCGGGCGTTTTATCTGAGACTGCAACCGCTTCTTGAATCAACTTCGAGAGGTCGGCACCGCGTTCAAGGGATTGATCAAACACGAAATGCAGTTGGGGAGTCATGTGGATACTGATGCGCTTGCCTAGCTCACGGCGCAGAAATCCGGACGCTTTTTGCAGGCCTTCCATCACTGCCGGCAGATTCTCGCTACCTGCCAAGGTGCTGAAAAACACCTTGGCATGTGCGTAGTCAGAAGTGACTTCAACATCGGTCAGACTGATCATTCCAACGCGCGGATCCTTGAGTTCTGTACGAATCAGCTCCGCCAACTCGCGGCGGATCTGCTCAGAAACACGGTCTCTGCGTGAAAAGCCTTTGTTGACTGCCACTTACAGAGTCCGCGCGATTTCCGTAACTTCGTAGACTTCGAGCTGATCGCCTTCCTCGTAGTCGTTGAAGTTTTTCAGCGACAGGCCACACTCAAAGCCGGAACGCACTTCCTTGACATCGTCCTTGAAGCGTTTGAGTGATTCGAACTCACCATCCCACATGACCACGTTGTTACGCAGCAGTCGGGCGCGCGAGTTGCGCTTGACCAAGCCTTCAAGCACATAGGAGCCGGCAATCGTACCAATTTTGGTGGCACGGAAAACCTGACGAATTTCAACCAGACCGATGATGTCTTCCCGCTTTTCAGGCGAGAGCATGCCGGACAACGCGGCTTTCACATCATCCACTGCGTCATAAATGATGTTGTAGTAGCGGATTTCAACGCCAAAGCTTTCGGCCGCTTTACGGGCACCGGCATCAGCACGGGTGTTAAAGCCAATGATGACAGCTTTCGAGGCCTGCGCCAGATGAACGTCGGATTCGCTGATCGCACCCACCGCACCGTGAATGACATTAACTTTAACTTCTGCGGTTGAAAGCTTTTGCAACGACTGCACCAGTGCTTCCTGCGAGCCCTGCACGTCGGCCTTGATGATCAGCGGCAGCATCTTGACTTCAGCTTCCGTCATCTGATCAAGGATAGTCTCAAGATTGGCTGCCTGTTTCTTGGCCAGCTTGACGTCGCGGAACTTGCCCTGACGGAACAGTGCAATCTCACGCGCTTTGCGCTCATCGCCAAGCACTACGGCATCCTGACCGGCAGCCGGCACATCGGACAAACCGAGAATTTCGACCGGAATCGACGGCCCTGCTTCTTTGATTGACTTGCCGTTTTCATCAAGCATGGCGCGAATACGGCCGAATACCTGACCGGCCAGCAACACATCACCCTGACGTAGCGTACCGGACTGAACCAGCATGGTCGCCACCGGGCCACGGCCCTTATCAAGGCGCGCCTCAATGATCAGACCTTTAGCAGGCGCGTCTTTCGGCGCCATCAACTCCAGTACCTCGGCTTGCAGGAGGACGTTTTCAAGCAACTCGTCAATACCGGCACCGGTTTTTGCAGAAACCGCGATGAATGGCGCTTCGCCACCATACTCTTCCGGCACAACCTGCTCGGCTACCAGTTCCTGCTTGACACGATCGGGGCTGGCATCCGGCTTATCAATCTTGTTGATGGCCACGATGATCGGCACACCCGCCGCTTTGGCGTGGTGAATGGCTTCTTTGGTTTGCGGCATCACGCCGTCATCGGCAGCCACAACCAGAATAACGAGGTCGGTCGCTTTTGCGCCGCGAGCACGCATCGCCGTAAAGGCTTCGTGACCCGGCGTATCAAGGAAAGTCACCATGCCACGCTCGGTTTCAACGTGATAGGCACCAATGTGCTGCGTAATACCACCCGCTTCGCCTGAAGCCACGCGGGTACGGCGAATGTAGTCGAGCAGCGAGGTTTTGCCGTGGTCGACGTGACCCATCACGGTCACCACCGGCGCACGCGGCAAAAGCTCTGCATCCTTGTGTTCAGCATGATCCTCAAGGAAGGCATCCGGATCATCCAGTTTGGCTGCAACGGCCTGATGGCCCATTTCTTCGACGATAATCATCGCCGTTTCCTGGTCCAGCACCTGGTTGATCGTAACCATCGAGCCCATTTTCATGAGCGCCTTGATCACTTCAGTCGCTTTTACCGCCATTTTATGGGCTAGGTCAGCGACAGAAATCGTTTCAGGAATATGCACTTCACGCATCACCGGCTCAGTCGGTGCCTGGAAGGAATGCTCTTCCTCGGCCCCGGCTGCACTGCGCCCGCCACGTTTTCCCTGCTTGCTGTCACGCCACCCTGGAGCACCGGTCGCGCCCCGTGTTTTGAGGCCGGGACGCTTGTTAGCGCCCTCATTTTTCCATGGCCCTTTTTTGTCGGCAGCTTTTTTGTCGGGCGCGCCAGGCTTGGCAGCAGGCTTATGCAAAGTTTTATCTTCAGCCGGCTTGTCAGTTGCTGTTTGAGCAGCAATCTGTTTGGCAACTTCAGCCGCTTTGGCGGCGACAGCCTTCTCTTCCGCCTCACGTTTCGCGATGATCAGATTGGCGCTGCGCTCTTGCTTCTCCCTGAACTCCATTTCCTGACGGGAGCGCAATTCACCATGACGACGCTCTTCTTCTGCACGCAAACGCTGCTGCTCTTCACCAATGATCGAAGCACGCGTCACAATTTTTTTGGCACCTGCGGGCTTTTCGGCAACAGAACCTTTTTTGGCTTTCGCATCAGGCTCGGGCTTCACTTCAGCCTCAGGTTCAACAACGGCTTCGGTGATTTCGATAGCGACTGATTCTGCCTTGACCTCAATGACCGGCTCGACAATCACTTCAGCAACAGGCTCAACTACGGGCTCAATTTTGACTTCAACAACTGGCTCGACCTTAACTTCAATGACTGGCTCGGTGCGTGGCTGCTCAGGGCGAATTTCCGGCACATCTCGCTTGACAAGAATGCGCTTCTTGCGAACCTCAACCTGAACCGTATGCGATTTTCCATGCGAGTCATGGGATCTTATCTCGCTGGTTTCTTTGCGCGTCAGCGTGATTTTCGTTTTTGCATCAGCATCGCCATGTGAGCGGCGAAGGTAATCGAGCAGCCTGGACTTATCCTGCTCGGAAAGAAAATCATCAACCCGGCTCTTCGCAACACCGGCTTTTTGCAACTGCTCAAGCAGCGCAACCGCCGGCATTTTCAGGTCGGTGGCAAATTGGGCAACACTTGTTTGCGCCATGGAATTTCCTCTTTTCTGCTTACTCGAACCAGTGCGCGCGCGCCGTGGTGATCAATTGTTTAGCTCGCTCGGCGTCGATGCCGGTCATTTCGGTCAGCTCATCGATGGCAAGATCAGCCAGATCATCGCGAGTCTTGATGCCATTTCCCGCCAGTTTTGCTGCCAGTGGCTTATCCATTCCCTCAAGCGAGAGCATATCCTCGGCAACGTCATCGAGTTTTTCTTCGGTAGCGATTGCTTCGGTAAGCAGCACATTACGGGCCCGGTCACGCAGCTCCTGAACCGTTGCTTCATCGAACGACTCGATTTCGAGCATCTCGTGCAGCGGAACGTAAGCCACTTCTTCTAGTGTCGAAAAGCCTTCTTCGATGAGAATATTTGCCACTTCCTCATCGACATCAAGCATTTCCATGAACAGTACGCGAATCGCGGCGGTTTCGGCTTCAACACGGGTCTGTGACTCTTCTTCCGTCATCAGATTGATTGTCCAGCCGGTCATTTCCGATGCCAGGCGAACGTTCTGGCCTCCACGGCCAATCGCGATTGCGAGGTTATCTTCGTCAACCACAACATCCATGCTGTGCTTTTCTTCATCAACCACAATCGAGCTGACTTCAGCAGGTGCCAGCGCACCAACCACGAACTGTGCCGGATCAGCTGACCAGAGAACAATATCAACACGCTCACCGGCCAGTTCGTTGGTCACCGCGGTGACCCGGGTGCCGCGCATGCCAACGCAAGTACCAATCGGATCAATACGCTGATCGTTGGACTTGACGGCGATTTTTGCACGGATACCGGCATCACGCGCCGCCGCCTTGATTTCCAGCAGGCCGTCATCGACTTCGGGAACTTCAAGTTCAAAGAGTTTGATAATGAATTCAGGCGCAGTACGCGACAGGATCAGTTGCGGGCCGCGTGCAGCACGGTCAATACGCAGCAGAAACGCCTTAACGCGATCACCGACACGCAGATTCTCACGCGGGATCATCTGATCGCGGGGCAATAGCGCTTCGATCTTACCGGCTTCGATAATTGCGTTACCGCGTTCCATACGCTTGATGGTACCGGTAACGAGATGTTCCTTGCGATCAAGGAAATCGTTGAGAATCTGCTCGCGTTCGGCATCGCGAATTTTTTGCAGAATGACCTGTTTGGCAGCCTGCGCACCAATCCGGCCAAAGTCGATTGGCTCCAGCGTCTCTTCGAGGTAATCGCCAATTTCAACTTCGGCATCCTGCTTCTGTGCCTCGGAAAGCGGGATTTGCTGGGATTCGTTGACGTAAGTATCTTCAGCAGTCACTTCCCAGCGACGAAAGCTCTCGAAATCACCCGTTTCACGATCAACGACAACGCGTACATCAGCTTCGTCATCAACACGCTTCTTGGTTGCTGACGCGAGCGCCAACTCCAGTGCGCCGAAGACGATGTCTTTGGTCACGTTCTTTTCGCGGGCCAGCGCATCCACTAGCAGCAAAATTTCGCGGCTCATTTTCTCATTACCTCCCTAATTCAGCCTGTCAGTCGATGCAAACTAATCGAACTTCGGAACCAGTCGGGCTTTATCTATATTGCCCAGATCAAATTCCACTTCGCCCGAATCGATTTGCAGGCGTACCTTGCCGTCCTGCAAACCATGCAGGACACCATTAAAATTGCGTCGTCCATTTACCGGGAGACGTAGCTTGAGCTGGATTTCCGAACCGGCGAAACGCTCGAAATCAACGGCTTTTTTCAAGGGACGATCCATGCCCGGCGATGAGACTTCGAGATTGTCGTAATCGACATTTTCGACTGTCAGCACGCGAGACAGCTGGTTGCTGACCAGCGCGCAGTCATCAATATCCACACCGCGCTCTTTATCCGGCTTATCAATGAAGAGACGCAGCACGCGACCGCGTGGGCTTTGCTCAACATCGACCAGCTCGTAACCGAGGCCCGTCACCGTTTTTTCGAGTAGATCGTGTAAATCCATAGCTACAAATAAAAAATGGGCGAAACGCCCATCCCCGATAAAAATCGCCCCCAAGGGGGCTAGCGGAAGAAACCGCCGGATTATACCCAAAAATAGTGGCTTCGTAAATTGGCAGACTAGGCTTACTGATATTTTAGCGCTGACGCGGTTTCCGCAATGGCCGGCCTGGCGCCGGATCTTCCATGCCGAATTCTGCGGCCAGCTTCTGAACTTCCAACTCCTTAAGCTCCAGGACATGACCGCGCTTGAGATTCGGCGGCAGGATAAAGGGGCCGTAGCGAACACGCATCAGGCGACTTACAACGACGCCAACCGCTTCGAACATGCGCCGCACCTCACGGTTGCGCCCTTCAAACAGCGACACGCGATACCAGTGGTTGGCGCCCTCGCCGCCCGCCTCCTGGAAGGTCGCAAACTGCGCAGGACCATCATCAAGCTCGATTCCGGCAAGCAGTCTTTGACGGGCATCATCAGGTAACTCGCCAAGAATACGAACCGCGTATTCACGAACCAGATTGTAGCGAGGGTGCATCAGCCGATTAGCCAGATCGCCAGAGGTGGTAAATAACAGTAGGCCGCTCGTATTGAAATCGAGACGACCAACAGCCACCCAGCGGCCGCCCGACATCTTGGGCAGAGAAGTAAATACCGTCGGTCGACGATCCGGGTCGTCGCGCGAAACAATTTCGCCTTCCGGCTTGTGGTAGATGATCACTCGCGGCAGGCGATTCGAGAATTTAAGGTGAACAAGCTTTCCGTTCACCTTGATGCGATCTCCCGGTGCAACAGACTGACCAACGTGCGCGACTTCACCATTCACGTTCACACGCCCGGCGGTAATTAATTCTTCCATTTCACGCCGCGAGCCAATACCACTCTGCGCCAGTAGCTTGTGCAGGCGCTCTGGCTTTCCCGGTAACTCCTTGTGACGCCCACGTTTCGAATCATCACTTGGCGCTACGCGCGGCGCGCGGCGGGGTTTGGGCTCAGCGGCAAAATTTTCAGCCTGGATAGCCGGCTCATCTTCAGTAAAAGACGAAACCGGACGCGGAGTGCGTGCAGGCCTTGGCGGGCGAACAGCAGAACCAGTGGTACTTCGGGCACCTGTTGATCCGGGAGCGCGAAAAGGAGTCTTACGGGTTTTATTGGGCATCTGCCAGTTCCAGCGTTTGATTGAGTTGTTCAAGTGGCGGTAACTCGGTCACACTGCGCAAACCGAGATCGTCGAGAAATTTTTTGGTGGTCGCAAGCAATGCCGGGCGTCCGGGCGTATCGCGATGGCCGACGACATCGACCCACCCTCGCTCTTCGAGTACCTTGATGACTTGAGTGGCGACGGTAACACCACGAATATCTTCGATATCACCGCGCGTCACTGGCTGACGATAGGCGATGATTGCAAGTGTTTCAAGGACAGCACGCGAATATTTCGGCGGTTTCTCGGGATTCAGTCGCTCGAGATACGGCAAATACTCAGCCCGTGTGCGGAAACGCCAGCCGCTGGCCAGTTGCAGTAACTCAACAGGCCGCCCGCCCCATTCTTCGCGTAATTCATCAAGCAATACACGCAGCACATCGCTACCAATCTCCTCAACGAACACTTTTTTGAGTTCGACTACGGAAAGTGGCTGTTGCGCAGTCAACAGCACGGCTTCAAGCACGCACTTCATCTGACGGGGATCGCCAGGCATTGATGCCGGCAGCACGACAGGCGTTTTATTGGATCTGGGTTTCAACGCGGCCATTAGCCAGTCTCACATAAATCGGAGCAAATGTTTCTGCCTGTGTTATCTCAAGCAAATGCTCACGCGCAAGCTCGAGCATCGCCAGAAAATGAACCACCAGAACCGGCGCGCCAAGTGAAATATCAAACATATCAACAAACTCGACAAAACCACCGGCATCGCGCAAATGGCGCAAAATCAACCCCATATGCTCACGCACCGACAGCTCTTCACGCTGAATATGATGATGCGTGTGCAAACGAGCCTGCCGCAAAATAGCACTCCAGGCATTTTTCAGATCATCGGCGCTCACTTCCGGCAAGCGCTGCAACATCGACTTCTCGACCCAGACCTCAACCCATTCAAAGTCACGTTCGGCCTGTGGAATTTCGTTCAACTGATGCGCCGCCAGCTTCATCTGCTCATATTCGATCAGGCGACGAACCAACTCGGCGCGCGGATCTTCACCCTCCTCACCTTCGGCCACCCTGGCACGCGGCAACAACATGCGAGATTTGATCTCGATCAGCATTGCCGCCATCACCAGATAGTCGGCAGCCAACTCGAGATTGTGCGTACGCATAGCCTCAACGTAAGTCAGATACTGCACGGTCAGCGGTGCCATCGGAATATCGAGCACATTCACGTTGGCCTTGCGAATCAAATACAGCAGCAGATCCAGCGGGCCTTCAAAAGCATCGAGCATGACCGCCATGGCATCCGGCGGAATATAAAGATCCAGCGGCATTTGCGCCATCGGCTGGCCATATATCATGGCGACCGGATCTACGGTTACGGTCTCGCTCATGGGAGCAAGCCTGGCCTTGGGCCACTGTGCCTCTGTGCATCTGTGGTGGATTTTAGGTTCATTACGTTAACTGTAATTCAACCCCATGGCTTCACGAACGTCGCGCATCGTTTCCTGTGCCAGTTTGCGGGCTTTCTCGTTGCCGTCGGCGATGATGTTGCGTACCAGCGTTGGGTCGTCAAGATACAACTGGGCGCGCTCGCGCATCGGCGCCTGCTCCTTGAGAATGCCATCAATAACGGGTTGCTTGCACTCAAGGCAGCCAAAGCTCGCATTGCGGCAACCCTTCTGCGCCCAGTCCTTGCAAACTTCATCGGAATAGACGAGGTGCAATTGCCATACGGGACATTTATCCGGATCACCGGGGTCGGTCAGGCGAACCCGCGCCGGATCGGTCGGCATGCGCTTGATCTTTTGCGATACAGAGGCTTCATCTTCACGCAAGGTGATTGTATTGCCATAGGATTTGGACATTTTTTGCCCATCCAGTCCCGGCATCCGGGAAGCCTTCGTCAGCAACGCGCCGGGTTCGACGAGGATCATTTTTCCGGTGCCCTCAAGGTAGCCATACAGGCGTTCCCGGTCAGCCAGCGAAAGATCCGGCACTTCATCGAGTAGCGCGTGTGCGTATCCAATCGCATCCTGAGCGCCTTCCTGCTGAAAGCGGGTACGCAACTGGTTGTAAAGCCGTCCTTTTTTGGAGCCAAGCTGCTTCACAGCAGCTATTGCTTTTTCCTCGAAACCGGCTTCACGACCGTACATGTGATTGAAACGGCGGGCCAGTTCGCGGGTAAATTCAACGTGCGGGATCTGGTCTTCGCCAACCGGCACCTTATCGGCACGATAAATCAGAATGTCAGAACTCATAAGCAAGGGATAGCCGAGGAAACCGTACGTCGACAAATCCTTGCTATCGAGTTTTTCCTGCTGATCTTTGTAAGTCGGTACGCGCTCCAGCCAGCCGAGCGGCGTCATCATCGACAGCAAAAGGTGGAGTTCGGCATGTTCCGGCACCTGTGACTGAATGAACAGCGTCGCCTGTGATGGATCAACACCTGCCGCCAGCCAGTCAATGACCATATCCCAGGAGGCTTTCTCTATCCCCTGCGGATCTTCGTAATGTGTCGTCAATGCATGCCAGTCAGCAACAAAGAACAGGCAGGGATACTCGTGCTGAAGCTCGACCCAGTTTTTAAGCACGCCATGATAGTGGCCAAGATGCAGGCTACCCGTGGGTCGCATGCCGGAGAGAACGCGTTCTGCGTACATAGAGAGTGTCAATTAAACTGAAAAAGTAGAATGATCAGACCGCGAACCTGCCCGACCAGCGGCCCGATGATGGCATCGAGAACGCCGGTAAACAGCATTAGCAAGAGAATGGGGAATCCCCAGCGTTCAAGCTGGGCAAACTTCCACGCCAGCGGGTGCGGTAACAGACTGACCGCGATACGGCCACCATCGAGCGGTGGCAATGGGAGAAGATTGAGCACCATCAGCACCAGATTGATGTTGATGCCGGTTCTGCTCATTTCGGCCAGCGGCTCACTGTAAGCGTTCAGGGGCATCAGGACAACGATCTTGAGCAGAATCGCCCAGCCGAGCGCCATGATCAGGTTTGAAGCCGGCCCGGCGGCGGCTACCCAGAGCATGTCACGCTTCGGATCACGCAAACGCCCAAAATTAACCGGCACCGGTTTTGCCCAGCCGAAGAGCATGGCACTGCCCGCAGCAAGGTAGCTGGTCGCCAGAATCAAGCCCGGAACCAGCAACGTGCCAACCGGATCAATGTGGCGTAGTGGGTTGAGGCTGATTCGCCCCGCCTGCCAGGCGGTCGGATCACCGAAATAACGCGCGACATAACCATGTGCTGCTTCATGCAGCGTAATCGCCAGAATAATCGGGATGGCGGCAATGACGATTGTCTGAATCAGCGCTTCCATCGTTTATAGCCCGAACGGCGCCAGCGTGCCACGCCCTGCACGAACCAGCGCGGGAAGCGCCGCCGTCAAATCAACCACAGTTGTTGGCTCAATACCGCAATGCCCGCCATCGAGAATCAGCTCCAGCTGATCATCAAGACGATCCTGAATCTCCCAACCTTCCGTCAGCGGTGTTTCATCACCTGGCAAGATCAGCGTTGACGTGAGCAGCGGCTCGCCAAGCTGGTCAAGCAAACCCAATGCCACCGGATGTGCCGGTATACGCAGGCCGATTGTTTTTCGCTTCGGGTGCAGCACACGACGCGGCAGTTCTTTGGTGCCCTCGAGAATAAACGTGTAACTGCCAGGTGTCGTTGCCTTCAGCAAGCGGTACTGGGCATTATCAACGCGGGCAAACTGCGCAATTTCCGAGAGATCGCGGCACATCAAAGTTAAATGGTGACGATCATCGACGGCGCGAATCGCACGGATGCGCTCAACCGCATCCTTGTCACCAAGATGACAGCCGAGCGCATAGCAGGAGTCGGTCGGGAAAGCGACAAGCCCGCCTTTGCGCACAATCTCGGCAGCAATATGCAGCAGACGCGGCTGCGGATCTTCCGGATGGATCGATAGATACTGCGCCATTAAATCCTCAGAATGCTTCCCAGACAGGCTTCAGACCGTCTGGCAACGGCGCCAGTTTTCCAAGATCGGTATAACTCTCGTCAGGTCCGTGGAAATCAGAGCCGCGTGAGGCGAGGAAGCCGTATTCATTGGCCAAGCGGCCAAATGTGCCAACATTTTCAAGCGAGTGGCTGCCCGACATGACCTCAATGGCCTGCCCGCCAAGGTCTTTGAAGTCGGAGAGAAAGCGCCGCATGTCGCGATTATTCAATTTGTAGCGACCCGGGTGAGCCACGGCAGCAATGCCGCCCGCACCAAGAATCCAGCCGATGGAATCCGGCAGCGTCGCCCAGCGATGATCGACGTAGCCAGGACGGCCGGGCACCAGGTAGGACTCAAATACGCTGCGCATATCCTTGCAAACGCCACTATCGACAAGGTGACGACCGAAATGAGCGCGGCTGATCAAGCTGGGGTTTTCGGCATAGCGCATGGCGCCTTCAAAAGCACCTTGAATACCAATTTTCTCGAGTTCGGCGGACATGCGCTGAGCACGGTCGACGCGCCCGGAGCGAATAGCTGCGAGGCCAGCATTTAGCGCCGCATTGTCGGCATCAAAAGCAAATCCGAGAATATGGATTTGCATGGTTTCCCATTCGATGGAGATTTCAACACCATTGACAAAAGCCATCCCCAATTCGTTAGCCACTGCCCGGGCAGCAGGCAAGCCTCCAAGATCATCGTGATCGGTCAATGCCAGCATTTGAACGCCGTTGGCAACCGCACGACGTGCAACATCAGCTGCGGGCATGGTGCCATCAGAGGCGGTGGAGTGACAGTGAAGATCAGCGTTGAACACGGTAGAAGGGCGCTTTGCGACTAAAAATGGAAGCGTCGCATAATAACACAGCAGAAAATCTGCCTTGGGATGACCAGACGTAACTTTGGCGAGGGTTGAACACACCCGTCAATCACAAAATCTCTGAGATTGTCTGGCCAAACTGTGCTGCTGGAGATGTCGATGATCAGATTGCCGGCGTTTTTGGAGAATTGTCGCTAAAGCCGGAGGAATTTCTGCATAAACGGCAAATCACATCAGAGGATTGCCCGCTTCCTGAGACTGACATTCGCTGCGCCCGCACTCCTGTCGCAACTGTTTGCGCGCATCTTTACAGCACTTGCCACAGCAGGTTCCGACGCCAAGTTGATCGCGCAGATCAGCAAAGGTTTTTGCGCCGGCTGCGATGGTTGCGGAAATTTGCCTCGTGGTAACTGCGCTACACACACAGACATACATTTGAATACCCCAAAGAAAACGAACAGCATGTAGCCAAGTATTATCAAAAAATTTAACGAATGCAAGTAATTCTCATTTGACTGGCGAAATTTTGATGCCCTTTTGCCCAAAACCTTGCGAAAAATCCTGTCGTCGCGCTATAGTTCGGCCGCGAACGGGAGAGAGCGGATGCAACAAATCTCCCGCCGCCGAAGGCGCAATCCACCCGGAAACGCTCAGGCAAAAGGACCGTTCGTGCAATGAACTCTGGAGAGCGGCGCCCCCGACAACGCGGAGCGCCCACCGATGGGGCAACGCAACAGGATCAAGAATTCTGCTGCGGTAATCTCTCAGGTATCAAGGACAGAGGGGTGAACTCGTTATCGGGTTCGCCCTTTTTTCGTTTCTAGAAACGACTTTAATACCTTCCTCCAAGGGATTGATATGACGCAGAAAACTGTACTCAACGACACCCATCGCCGATTTAACGCCAAGATGGTCGACTTCGGTGGCTGGGACATGCCGGTGAACTACGGCTCGCAGATCGAGGAGCATCATGCCGTGCGCCGCGATAGCGGGATGTTCGACGTTTCGCACATGTGCATGGTCGATCTGGCCGGCCCCGACACCAAGCCCTTCCTGCTGCGCCTGATCGCCAACAACGTCGATAAACTCAAAAGCGCTGGCAAGGCACTGTACAGCGCCATGCTCAACGAGGCTGGCGGCGTCATCGACGACCTGATTGTTTATTACATCGACGACACGCATTACCGGATGGTGATCAACGCCGGCACCGCCGACAAAGATCTGGCCTGGATGGCCACCCGCCTTGCTGAATGGCAGTTGGACGTCAGCATCACCCAGCGCCGCGCCGGCGACAATGCGCTGGCCATCATTGCCGTACAAGGCCCGAAGGCCCGTGAAAAAGTCTGGCAAGTCTTGCCGGAAACACGCGCTGCAACCGAAGTGCTGAAACCTTTTTTTGCCGCAAGCGTGGGCGATTATTTCATCGCCAGCACCGGCTATACGGGTGAAGACGGCTTTGAAATCGCACTGCCTGCTGCGCAAGCCGATCGTCTCTGGCAGGCACTCGCCGATGCCGGCGTCCAGCCTTGCGGACTCGGCGCTCGTGACACGCTGCGCCTCGAAGCCGGTATGAACCTCTACGGTCAGGACATGGACGAAACGGTTTCCCCGCTCGATGCAGGGCTTGCCTGGACGGTTGATCTGGTTGCGCCGCGTGACTTCGTCGGTAAAGCCGCCCTCCTTGCCAAACCGCAGGCACAGCAGTTCCTCGGCCTGCTGCTGCTTGATCGCGGCGGCGTTTTGCGGGCGCACCAGAAAGTAAATACAGCGCAAGGCGCCGGAGAAATTACCAGCGGCACTTTCTCGCCGACCCTGCAACAGTCCATCGCGCTGGCCCGTCTGCCGCTTGGCGTTGCCATCGGCGATACGGTCACGGTTGAGATTCGTGACAAGCAGCTGAAGGCCAGCGTGGTCAAACCTGTCTTTGCACGCAACGGAAAAGCCTTGGCTTAACCGTTAAAATCTATCATTTGTGTCTATAATGACCATTATAAATAGACACAAGGAGCGCAACATGGACTGGAACGTCGCCCAAGCAAAGCAACATTTGTCGGAAGTGATCCGCGAAGCGGCGCACGAGCCACAGCTTATCTACAACCGAAACCGGCCAGTGGCAGCGGTGATCGCGGCCGAGGATCTGGCCGGCTACGAGAGCTGGAAAAGTGCACAGGCAAAAACCGGGCGAAAAACAATTGCCGAGGAATTTGCTGAACTGCGCCAACTGATGATTGAGTCAGGCTCTGAGGATGGTTTTGAAGTTCCGCCACGCGTCGACCGCCCCAATGCGTTTGTACAAATGCTGGAAGAAGAATATCCGGAGCGCAAATCGTGAGCCCTGTG
>CAJBIL010000415.1 GCA_903953145.1 uncultured beta proteobacterium | reverse complement strand
CAACTGCTTGACGCGGCTGATGACCAGGCGCCTCCCGCCTGTTTGCGGCATGTGCTGGTCGGCGGTGCGGCACTCACAGAGCCGCTTTACCAGCGCGCCCACGCAGCCGGCTGGCCGGTCTGCCCGAGTTGGGGCATGAGCGAGTGCGCGGCGCAGGTAGCCACCTGGCGACACTCGGGGCGAGACTGGCAGGCAGGCCAAGTCGGCACGCTACTAAACGGTTTTGAAGCACGCCTTGGCGCCGACAACCACCTTCATCTGCGCGGCCCGCAGGTGATGGCCGGCACCCTGAATCCGGCACAACAGGCTGGTCTTGGTCTGGACGATGGCTGGCTGATCACGGCGGATCTCGGGCGGATCGACGCGCATGGCGCCGTGACAATTCTCGGCCGTGCTGACGATGTGCTGATTAGCGGCGGCGTCAATATTCATCCGCTTGAGGTCGAATCGCAGCTTGCCGCCTGCCCCGGCGTAACCGATATCGCAGTAACCGCGCTGGCCGACCCGGTCTGGGGCGATGCGCTGGTGGCGCTGGTGGTTGGCACGGCGGATGCCGCTGCGGTACTCGACTGGAGTCGCCGGCATCTGGCATCTTCTCTGCGGCCACGTCACGTCCTGCGGGTTGAACAACTGCCACGCAATCCGATGGGCAAAATCGAACGCAGCACTTTGCGCTCAATCGCCCGGGCGGCTGCATGAATCCTGCCCGACTTCTTGACCCGGAGCGTCTGGGAGTGTTGCAAACGCTATTGCAAACGCGGTTGCAACAGCAATTATCCAGTGCACCGGCTCACGGCTTGCTCAGCATCACGCTTGATCTTGGCACCGGCGAGGATCGCTGGCTGACGGCTGATTTTGAACAATCGAATGCCGTCTATTGGGCGCAGCCAAAGCATGCGCACTACCGGCTTGCGCTCGGTCGGGCGATGCTGTTTACCACCGCCGGCCCGGCCCGCTTCTCCGCACTGCAAGCCGCTTTTGCCGGTCTGGCGCCGGTCTGGCAACACGACGACAGCGAGCACACAGGCGTCAGTCCCGCTGCACACATTGGCTTTGCTTTTGAAGACGAAAGCGGACAGAGCGCCGGTGAACTGCCCAATGCACGTTTGCTGGTGCCGGCGATTCTGCTGCAAAACAAGGCCGGGCAATGCACGGCCACCTTCAGCTGTGCCGTGCGCGATGCTGAGAACGCCATCGAGAACTGGCGTGAAGAACTCCGTTTAGCCAGCATTCCAGGCACCAATCCTCACGGCACCGGTCAGCGCATTGACCTTACTCGACAACCCGCACCCTTGGCCGAGCGCGCTTTTCTTGCCCGTGCTCATGCTGCGCTGGCAGGGATAGCCGCCGGTCATCTGGAAAAAATCGTCCTCACGCGTAGCGTGCGCTTTGACGCCGAACGACCGATCAGCGTCAAAGCGCTGTTGGCTACGCTTCAGCAGAATCACCCGGAATGCACGACTTACGCGCTCGGTCATCACGGCCAGTGTTTCGCCGGCGCAACCCCGGAGCGCCTGGTGGCACTCCAAAATGGCATGGTGCGCGCCGACGCACTGGCTGGAACCGCCTGGCTCACGACTGCGGCCAACCTCACACAGCCCGGCTCGCTCGAATTGCAGGACGACAAGAATAGCCGTGAGCAACAACTGGTGGTTGATGCCGTGCGCACAGCACTCGCTCCGCTCTGCCTTTCGCTTGACCCGCCGCAAGCGCCAGAGATCATGCAGCTGCGCGGTTTGCAGCATCTTCGTACCGACGTTACCGGTATCGTCGGCAAAGCGGTTGGCCTCTTTGACCTGATCGCGCGCCTGCACCCGACACCCGCCGTTGGCGGCACCCCGGGGCTTGCGGCGCGCCAGTGGTTACGCGCCCACGGTGACCAGCGCGGCGCGTGGTACACCGGTGGCGTCGGCTGGATCGACCGCCAAGGCGATGGCGAAGTTGCCGTCGCCCTGCGTTGTGCGCGGATCGCCGGGGTTCAGGCAGAGCTCTTTGCCGGCGCCGGCATCGTCGCCGGCTCCAATCCCGCGCAGGAGCTTGCAGAAACCGAAATCAAGCTCGGTGCCATCATCGATGCGCTACAACAGCCGCTTCAGCAACCTATAGCCGCTGCCGATTCAACCGATTGCGCTGGCTCAGAACGAATAGATCGAACAGGAACGCGATGACCGATCACGGCCTGCTCAACCTGCAATGGTCTCAAGCGCTGGCGGACGGTTTTGCCGCCGCCGGTGTGCGCGAACTGGTGCTCTCGCCGGGTTCCCGCTCGACGCCGCTCGCACTTGCCTTTCTGCGCCAGCCCCTGATCCGCTGCCATGTCATTCTCGACGAACGCAGTGCGGGATTTTTCGCCCTTGGGCGCGCCAAGGCCAGCGGCCATCCCGTTGCCCTGCTGTGCACCTCGGGCTCAGCACCCGCCAACTGGTTTCCCGCAGTGATCGAAGCGGATCAAGGCGCCCTGCCGCTGATTCTGCTTTCTGCCGACCGACCGCCCGAACTGCAGGGCTGTGGAGCGAATCAGACAATCGACCAGAACCGTCTTTTTGGTTGCCATGTCCGCGCCTTTCATGACCCTGGCGCACCACACGCCGATCTTGCCCCGGACTATCTGCACCGACTTGCAGCAAGGGCTGTTTCTGAAAGCCGCTGGCCCTTACCCGGCCCGGTACATCTGAATCTGCCTTTCCGCGAACCCTTGCTGCCCGCTTCCGCCCAATCATGCTGGCCGCCCGCCAAAAAGTTGTCAGCAATTCAGGTGACGCCACCGCAACTGCATCCGGATGCAGCGCAAATTGCCGCAATCGCTGCGGTGATCAGCGGTCGCCCCGGCATCATCGTTTGTGGTGCTGCGGATTACCCGCCGGCCTTTGCTGTCACATTGAGCAAACTCGCTAGTCAGCTGAACTGCCCGGTATTCGCCGAGCCGCTCAGCAATCTGCGCTTTGGCAGGATGACGCCTGACGCGCTGTGCGTGCGCTACGACACCTTTCTGCGCCAGCCAGACTTTGTCGAAGCCCATCGCCCGCAGTGGGTATTGCGCTTTGGCGCTTTTCCCGTCACACGCACGCTGCAAAGCTGGCTGAGCGAAAGTAAGGGAAAGGATAAGGATGGCTGCGCAGCGCACTCGATTGTGGTGACGCCTGACAGCCGCTGGCCTGATCCACAACATGGGGTCGATACCTTGTTGATTGCCGATCCCGCTGCCAGCTGCAATGCTTTGCTCGCCAATGCACCAGCCCCGGCACCTGAGACCTGGCACCGCGCTTTTGCAAGGGCCGAACAGGCCGCCGAACGCCTATCGCTTGAGTTTATGCATGAAGAAAGCTTCGAGGGCGCATTGGTTGCGGCTCTACTCGAGCGCCTGCCGGCCGGGCACCGCTTTTTTTGTGGCAATTCGATGGCGATTCGTGATCTGGATGCTTTTTCCGGTACCGGCAGCAAGCGGCTGACCTTCTTCGGCAATCGCGGTGCCAGCGGTATCGACGGCAATATCGCCACCGCCGCCGGCATTGCCGCGAGCGGCTCAACCGTTGCCCTGCTCGGCGACCTGACTTGCGCGCACGACATCGGCGCACTGGCCTGCGTGCGCGATCTTGATCTCGTGCTGGTAGTGATCAACAACGCTGGCGGCGGGATTTTTGATTATTTGCCGCAAGCTGCCTTGCCCGCAGCCGAATTTGAACGCGCTTGGCTAACACCGCAAAACATTGATTTTTCTGCTGCGGCACGATGTTTTTCGTTGCACTACGCGCGGAGCGAAACGCTGGCCAACTTCACCACAACCCTTGAGCACGCTCTTGCAAAGGGCGGCGCCACGCTAATCGAGGTCGTCATCGACCGTTCAGTCAGCGTAGCCAGACATCGCGCTTACTGGGATGCAGCCTCAATTTTGCCAAGCTGAAAACGGCTGTAGTTGGAAAAACTGCCGGCACAGCCGGTATCAAACTCAACAAGGTTTTTTCGGCTGACAGCCTTTCAGAATCCACAGTGAAATCACACCGGCCGCCTCATTGGCCATCATCTTGCGCGCCATCGAAAGCACATCACGGCCGGCATTGGTCTTGGCCTTCGGGTCAGCGCCGGCGTCAAGCAGCACTTGGGTATTTTTAGTGCTCAGAACATAAACCGCCATGTGCAAGGGCGTTACGCCCTCCGCATCCTTGGCGTTCGGGTCAGCGCCTGCCGCCAGCAAGGCCTTGAGCGCCCCGGGATCGGGGTTGGACGCGGCCAGATGAACCGGCTGCGAACCCATGCCGGTTTTGGCATCACGTGCTTCAGGCGTGGCTTTGAGGATTTTCTCAATATCCTTGGCTTTCCCAAGTCGGGCAACGTCATGAATCGGTTGATCGTTGGCGCCCAGCGTTTTCTGCTC
Organism: uncultured beta proteobacterium; assembly: GCA_903953145.1. Taxonomy (GTDB): domain Bacteria; phylum Pseudomonadota; class Gammaproteobacteria; order Burkholderiales; family Rhodocyclaceae; genus CAJBIL01. Next base: position 9,304 of record CAJBIL010000415.1, on the reverse strand, counting down.
TTCTCCGATTGCCGGCAGCATGGCGGTAGCCAGTAGAAAAGAGAGTAAAACCCCGCGCATACGTTGGTTAATCATCGAAGTGAGGGTAGTCATCATTGATTCTCTGTGATTGATTGAGCTTGTGTGACCAGCAAATAACAAAAAAATTCGCCTGTCGCCCAAAAGGCGGCAGGCGAATCTTATCAACGATGCAAGCAGCTTGTTATTTGCCTGATCTGAATCAGCAGATTTAGCTCGCTGACTTCGTCCCTAGTGCCAGTTGCAGTTGCTCAAGCGCAGCCGGATCTTCAATCGTCGTCAGATCACCTGGATCACGACCTTCAGCAAGCGCCTGGATTGAACGACGCAACAGCTTGCCCGAACGGGTTTTTGGCAGCACGGTCAGGAAATGCACGCGGCTCGGGCGGGCAATCGCGCCGAGGCTGGCATCCACCTGTTTCATCACCTCTTTTTCGAGCGCCACACGTTGTTCCGCAGTTGCAACACTGGCTGCGTTCTTGACCACCGCAAAAGCCATCGGCATCTGGCCCTTGAGCTGATCGGCAACCCCGACCACGGCAACTTCGGCAATTGCCAAGTGACCCTGAATGGCTTCCTCGATCTCGCGCGTCCCCAGACGGTGGCCGGCCACGTTGATCACGTCGTCGGTGCGGCCGAGGATGTAGTGGTAACCATCCTTGTCTTTGATACCCCAGTCGAACGAGGAGTAGACCTGCGGCTCGGTAAATAGCGAGAAGTAGGTCGGCACAAAGCGTGCGTCGTCGCCCCAGATGGTCGACAAACAACCAGGTGGCAGCGGTGGAACGATGGCGACAATGCCTTTTTCGTCAGGATCGCACTCGGTGCCATCTTCACGGAAAATCTTCAGGTCAAAACCATAAACCGGGAAGCTCGGCGTACCGTAACGGATTTCGGTTTTTTCAACGCCCGGCATGGCAGAAAGCATCGGCCAACCGGTTTCGGTCTGCCAGTAGTTGTCGATCACCGGCAACTTGAGCTCACCCATGATCCACTCATGTGTCGGCTGATCAAGCGGCTCACCAGCGAGGAACAGGTGCTTCAGGCTGGAGAGGTCATACTTGTGCATATACGACGTATCGTGCTTTTTCAAAACACGGGCAGCGGTCGGTGCCGAGAACATGACGTTGACTTTGTACTTCTCGACGATCTGCCACCAGATACCCGGATCAGGACGCAGCGGCGTGCCTTCGTACATGATGGTGCACATGCCGCCAAGCAGCGGGCCATAAACAATGTACGAGTGGCCAACGACCCAGCCGATGTCGGACGTGGCAAACAGGGTTTCGCCTTCTCCGCCACAGAAAATATGCTTCATCGACGCCGCCAGCGCGACGGCGTAACCGCCGGTATCACGCTGCACGCCCTTTGGTTTGCCGGTGGTGCCGGAGGTATAAAGAATGTAGGACGGATCGGAAGATTCAAGCCAGGTGACCGGCACTTCGGCATCCATGAACTGCGTGCGCAGCGTGGCGTAATCAACGTCACGCCCTTCAACCTTGTTGAAATCCTTGTCGAGGCCACGATCAATCATCAGTACCTTGGCTGGCTTGTGGGTCGCCAGATTGATGGCTTCGTCGAGCAGATGCTTGTATGGCACGGCCTTGCCGCCACGCATGCCGGCATCGCTGGAGACAATCAGCTTCGGCGACGAATCGTCAATCCGCGTTGCCAGCGAACCGGAGGCAAAGCCGCCGAATACCACCGAGTGGATAGCGCCGATCCGCGCGCAGGCGAGCATGGCAAAAGCGGCTTCAGCAATCATTGGCATGTAGATCAGGACACGATCACCCTTGCCAACGCCGAGGCTCTGCATGATGGCCGCCATGCGCATCACTTCTTTTTTCAAATCGGCAAAGGAATAAACCACTTCCTGGTCGGTTTCCGTCGAGATGAAAACCAGTGCGCGGTCATTCGGGCGCTTTTCCGCGTGCCGATCAACTGCGTTGTAGCAAAGATTCGTCTCGCCACCGACAAACCATTTGGCAAACGGCGGACGCGAAAAATCGAGCGTCTGCGTGAACGGCTTGTGCCAATCAATTAGCTTGGCCTGTTCCGCCCAGAATACGTCGCGGTTTTCAATGGATTGTTTGTGAAATTCTTTGATTGTCGTCATGAGGCTTCCTCTTGTGAAACGTGAATATCCTGCACCACTGGAAATTATTGCCGCCCGGCGTCTTCGGCTTCCTGCGCCCGGTCAAGCATACTTTTTTCGATATCCGCCAAAGGCAGACCTAACTTCAACTCCCTTTCAAGCAATTTGAGAAGCGGCAATATTTGTTTGCCGAGGGTGAGCAGATGCGGCACAACCGCCTTTTCATTGCCCGCCTTGATCAGTTCAATCGCCTGCCCCAGATTGGGCAGGGGTGATGCAAGCGCTGGCTTGGCATGGCAGGCAATAACGCAGTTTCCGTTATTCTGTTGCGCCTCTTTCAGGCGGGAGCCGGCCAATTCAAGCAAGGCACCGGCCGAGGTCACCCGATCATCCGGTGTATTGGCCACGCCAACACTGACCGAAAGCGACAAACGCTTGCCGTGCAATGAAATATTGGCGGCTTCGATGGCCTCACGCAAACGATTGGCAAACGATTCGCAGGCAGGATAAGGCGTACCCGGTGAAACAACCGCGAACTGACTGCCGGCAAAGTGGCCGAGGCTGTCTTCCTTGCGAATCTTGCTGGTCAGCATCTTCGAGAAACGAAGCTGCAATTGCTTCATCACTTCGTCGCCATGTTCCTCGCGCAAGGCGGCAAAGCGATCAAAACCAATCACCATCGCACTGACCTGGCTATCGTGCCGCATGGCGTGTGACATGGCCTGCGCCGCTTGCAACTCAATATACTTGCGGGTGAATAAGCCAGTCTCGTTGTCCTGAACCTGCTGCTCGCGGTTTTCCTTGAGTTGATGCTGGGTTTGCGACAGCTTGACCAGCGAATCGATCCGCGCCAGCAACTCAACAGCGCCAATACTCTTTGAAATAAAGTCGGATACGCCCAGCGCCTTGGCCCGCTCCAGCGTTTCATCACCTTCTTCACCGGACAAAATCAGCACCGGAATTTCACGAATACGCGCCAGCCTGGACGCCCGAATCCGGGTCAGCAAGCCGAAGCCGTCAAGAACCGGCATCGACAAGTCGGAAATTACCAGCTGAATTGAGTGATCAAGGACCAGCGCCTGCCAGCCGGCCTCACCGTCGATTTCTTCGCGGAAATCATAGCGTTCACGAATACGCTTGATGATCGTCGCACGAACCATGCGGGAATCATCGACAATGAGTACGCGAGGCAGCTGAGCCGGTTTATCCATGGTTGCTCTCGTCGGTATCGTTGATCGCATTCAAGGTGGTTATTGCGCTCAGGCGCCGGCAATATCGACCACAACGCGGCCATGCGCACGACCCTTGATGAATTCATCAAAGATATCCGGCAGTTCGTCAAAACCGATTGTGCGCGTCATTTCGATCAGATGCCGAGGCCGCATATCGCTGGCCAGACGTTGCCAGACACCGCTCCGGTAAGGTTCGCCGATGTAACCTGAATCAATCCCCAGCAGACATGCGCCGCGCAAAATGAATGGCATTACCGTTGTATTAAGCGAGGTACTGGCCGCCAGACCAATACTGGCAATCGTGCCGCCCTGCTTGATCGTGCTGGCTATCCAGGCCAGCATGTCGCCCCCGAGGTTATCGACAGCGCCGGCCCACAAGGCTTTATCAAGCGGCCGAATGCGCGACAGGTCAAGCGTGTCACGCAGCATGACGTCACTGGCACCCAGCCCTTTGAGATAATCAAACTCGGCTTCCTTGCCGGTAAATGCCGTCACCTGATATCCCAGCTTTGACAGCATATCAATGGCCAGACTGCCAACCCCCCCGGTAGCACCGGTGACAATCACCGGCCCTTTGTCCGGGGTCAGGCCATTTTCTTCCATCCGGACAATACCGAGCGCCGCAGTAAAGCCGGCTGTCCCCAGCGCCATGGCTTCAAATAGCGAGAGACCTGACGGTAAAGGAACAACCCAGTCCGCAGGCACGCGGGCATATTGCGCATAACCACCATGATGCGCGACACCAATGTCGAAACTCGTCGCGATTACTGCGTCACCTGGCTGGAAGCGTGGGTCAGCGCTATGCTCGACGGTGCCGGAAATATCAATGCCACCAATACATGGGTGGCGTCGAATAATCCTGCCAACACCCGTGGCAGCCAATGCATCCTTGTAATTTACACTTGAGTAGGCAACCTTGATGGTCACCTCACCCGCATCAAGCCGTGATTCATCAAACCTGACGAATCCACTTTGCGTTTTGCCATCCTTTTCTTCGATCAGATAAGCTTTGAAGGGACTCATGTACGCTCCTGGCTGAATGGCAAATCAGGGCTAAAAAGTGACAGCCAGCGCAATCTCAGCGCATTCGGCCACCCCACCCACGACTCGTAATAATTCATAATTACGGATTATAAACTCAATTGCAAGATTCCCGCGAGTGCTCAAACAAAGGAATTGCTGAACAAATAAAGTAATTACCTGGCGCATACGGTTTCGCAGTATGCGCACTAGAGCAAAGAGAAAATATACTACGAACCGTCGCAGATGCCCATTTGCGGCGCACAAAATGACACTCGAACAAAAAATAACTTTATGTATTAAATACAACAGTTTGTTATATATATTTAAAGTAGTTTATGGCTTATATCTTCACAAAGGTTTACAAAAAGCCCCGCTTCACCTAAATTTCGCCTCCATGATCTGTAAGAAATCCTTAACAATCCTCTTTTCAATAGCCCTTTTGGCGCTTTCTGGCGCCGGTTCGGCAAACGCAAGCGAACAGCAAAAGCCGGTTGAAGAACTCTCGTTATTTGAGCGCTATACGAATAGCGCACAGGATCTTGTGCTTAAAGGACTGGAACTGGTTGGTGTAAATTATCGCCGGGGTGGCACCAATCCGGACATCGGCCTCGATTGCAGCGGCTTTGTTCAACTTGTATTCAAGGACGCCGTCGGTTTAATCCTCCCGCGCACGGCTCGCGAACAAAGCGAAGTCGGTAACGACATCGAGAAAAATGAGCTCAAGGCCGGCGATCTCGTTTTCTTCAACACCATGCGCCACGCCTTCTCGCACGTCGGTATTTATCTCGGCGACAACCGTTTCCTGCACTCCCCGCGCACTGGTGCCGAGGTCCGCGTTGAAGACATGCGCCAAAGTTACTGGGTCAAGCGCTACAACGGCGCTCGTCGAGTCGTCGAACGCTAACTTGCTGCGTCTTGGTCTGCTTAATTCAAAACGACGTACAGCGTCGTTTTTTTTCGCCACTCAATCAATAACGGTTCTCATTTACATATCTGAATATCTCAATTATGATCACAGAAAATCGTGTAACTGCGATTCGTATTTTTCATAAGCGTCCCTCTAAAAAACGGAAAGAGATCAATGAAAGCAAAGCCGATTCACCTCCTGACCACCATCGTGCTGAGTGCTGCAATATTCAACAATGTTCAGGCTGAAGAAAACGTACTGAATCTCTACTCGGCGCGTCATTACCAGACAGACGAGGCGCTCTACGCTAATTTTACAAAGATGACCGGCATCAAAATCAATCGGATCGAAGGCAAGGAAGATGAACTGCTTGAGCGAATCAAGAATGAAGGCGCTAACAGCCCGGCTGATATTCTGCTGACCGTTGACGCGGCCCGACTCGCAGCAGCCCATGAGATGGGGCTTTTCGCCCCCGTGAAATCAGCCTTGCTTGAGTCACGGATACCTGCAAATCTTCGGACCGAGGACTGGTTTTCTTTCTCAACCCGTGCCCGGGTGATTGTCTATGCGAAAGATGGCATAAAGCGCGATGATGTCCTTAACTATAAGGATCTTGCTGATCCAAAGCTGAAAGGCAAGGTTTGCTCCCGCTCCGGCTCGCACCCTTACAATCTTTCGCTGATGGCCTCAATCATCGCCCATGAGGGTGAAGCCAAGGCTGAACAGTGGGCCAAAGGCGTGGTTGCCAACTTCGCACGGGCACCAAAGGGCGGCGATACGGATCAGATCAAGGCGGTTGCGGCGGGCGAATGCGCGGTCAGCGTGTCCAATACATATTATGTGGCCCGCCTGATGCGCTCGGATAAAGCTGAAGACAAGAAAACCATGGAGAAGGTTGGCATCGTCTGGCCGGATCAGCAAGGTAACGGCGCGCACATCAACGTTTCGGGTGGCGGCATGTTGAAAACATCAGCCCACAAAGCCGCTGCGGTTAAGTTTCTTGAATATCTGGTCAGCGACGAAGCGCAACGCTACTTTGCTGATGGCAATAACGAGTGGCCGGTTGTCGCCGCCCTCAAAGTTTCCAATCCTGCGCTCGACACCCTGGGCAAATTCAAGGCGGACAACCTGCCGGTTGCTTCACTGGCCATGTACCGCAGCAAGGCTCAGATGATTTTTGATCGCGCTGGCTATCGTTAATTACGCGCCAGGCAGCAGGTGCTTTAGCGCCTGCTGCGGGCAATTTGCCGCGATAACGCAATCAATGGCAGCAAGCCAACGGCGACAATCGCCAGCGCTGCCGTTGAGGCCTCGGCCAGACGCTCATCCGAAGCCAGGGTATAAGCCTGTGTCGCCAGCGTGTCGAAGTTGAATGGTCGCATGACCAGCGTCGCAGGCAACTCCTTCATCACATCGACAAAGACCAGCAACCCGGCGGTAAATAAACTGCCACGCAGGATCGGCAGGTGTACTCGGCGTAAAGCCTCGCCCTGCCCCACGCCAAGGCTGCGTGCTGCGTCATCCATACTGGCCGTAATCTTGGACAGGCTTGAACCAACCGATTGCAAAGCCACCGCAAGAAAACGAACGAGATAAGCATAAACCAGTGCAGCAATGCCGCCGGTAATCAACAGCCCGGGGTTATGCCCGGACAAAGCTTCCCATTGCCCGGCCAGCCAGTTATCAAGCCGTGTTACCGGGATCAGCACACCGACGGCGATCACCGAACCGGGTACCGCATAACCCAGGCTAACCAACCGGTTAAGGCCACGCGCTATCAACCCTCGTGAAAAACGTGCGCCGTAGGCCAGTAGTAACGCCAAGGCCACGGCAATAATGGCAGTGACACCCGCTAGTACGAAGCTGTTGCGCGCCAGGGCAATGAATCGCTCACCAAATTGAGCATCGCCGTCGGTCAAAGTCAGTCGCAAAAGCAAACCGGCCGGTAGTAAAAAACCGAGCACTAAAGGCAGCGCACAAAGCAGGGAGGCAGCGCCTGCGTACCAGCCGCGCAAACGATAGCCAGCCTGTTGGCGATTACGGCCGGTAGTGTTGTGAAAACGCGCACGCCCTCGTGAACCACGTTCGATCAATAGCAGCACAATTACGAAGCCGAGCAGTGCGGCTGCCAGTTGGGCCGCAGCAACACGATCACCGAGTGAGAACCAGGCGCGATAGATGCCAGTGGTGAACGTTTGCACACCGAAATAAGACACGGTCCCGTAATCAGCCAACGTTTCCATCAGCGCCAATGTTGCCCCGGCAGCCACGGCCGGGCGTGCCAGCGGGAGTGAAACCCGGAAAAAACTGCGCCACGGGCCGGAGCCCAGCGTGCGCGCCGCTTCCAGCATGCCACTGGCGCGTTCGATGAATGCGGTGCGTGCCAGCAGATAAACATATGGGTAAAGCACAAAAACGAACATCAGTACGGCGCCGCCCAGTGTGCGCACATCCGGGAACCAGTAATCCGAGCGGCTCCAGCCAAAAAAATCGCGCAAAGCAGTTTGCAGCGGGCCAACAAATTGCAGGAAGTCTGTGTAAACGTAGGCCAACACATAAGCGGGAACGGCCAGCGGCAAAACCAGTGCCCACTCGAAAAATCGCCGTCCCGGGAAATCGTGCATTGCCGTTAGCCAGGCGGTGGCTACACCGACGACGATTACGCCAAACCCAACGCCGGAACACAGCCAGAGTGTATTGAGCACATACTCGGGAAGGACCGTTGAAGCCAAATGCGACCAGGTTGCCCCGGTGCCACCGCTGAAGATGTTCGCCAGCACGCTCGCCACCGGCAGGCCGACCAGGGCGGCTACGGTAACGGAAATCAAGAGCAGGAAATTATAGGGGGCCTTGAAACGCACTTTGAGGCAGGCTGCTTTCATGGTTTAGCGGTGTAAATGCGAATTATAATTGACCACTCGTTTTTCCCTGAGTGCCGTTTTGTTTTTTCCGTTTGACCTTACAGATTGAAATTCTCTTCCATTCCATGGCTCACTTAGAACTCGAAGGTATCGTTCAGCGTTACGGCAAAAACACCGTGGTCAATGGCGTCAATTTTTCGGTCGAGCCGGGAAGCATTGCCTGTCTGCTGGGGCCGTCGGGTTGTGGCAAGACCACGCTGTTGCGCTGTATTGCCGGCTTTGAAGAAATTGCGGCGGGTGAAATTCGTATTGAAAGCAACCCGGTCAGTCGTGCGAGTTTTCGAGTACAGCCTGAACGACGACGCATTGGCATGGTTTTTCAGGATTACGCGCTGTTTCCGCACCTGACGGTTGAGGAGAATATTGGCTTTGGCCTGACGAAAATGGATACCAATGCGCGCTCAGGGCGTATTGAGGAACTGCTCGCCACCGTGGGTCTGAGTGGTCAGGGGCGAAAATATCCACATGAACTCTCGGGGGGCCAGCAACAACGTGTGGCGTTGGCGCGCGCGCTGGCGCCGCGACCACAGCTGATTTTGCTTGACGAGCCCTTTTCCAATCTCGATGTCGACCTGCGTGAGCGCTTGTCGCTTGAGGTGCGCGAGATCCTCAAGCGCCAGGGCATGACGGCGGTGCTTGTCACGCACGATCAGCATGAAGCCTTCGCCATGGCCGATGAAATCGGCGTAATGGCCGAGGGCACGATCCAGCAGTGGGATACGCCCTACAACCTCTACCACCAGCCGGCCAATCGTTTTGTCGCTGATTTTGTCGGCCAGGGCGTTTTCCTGCCGGGCATGGTGGTCGACAATAACCGGGTCGAAGTCGAACTGGGTATTCTGGAATCCCACCTGCCACTGGAGTGTAGCCAGGGCTGTGGCACTTGCGGCAAGGGCTGCGGCGTTGAGGTGCTGTTACGGCCTGACGACATCATTCACGATGATCGTAGTCGCATGCAGGCTGAAGTGCTGCACAAATCCTTTCGTGGTGCCGACATTCTCTACACCCTGCGGCTTGAAAGCGGTGCCGAGGTGCTATCGCTGGTGCCATCGCACCACAACCATGCGCTGGGTGAAAGAATCGGTATCAGGCTCGAAGTCGATCACGT
>CAJBIL010000414.1 GCA_903953145.1 uncultured beta proteobacterium | reverse complement strand
TATCAGGATCTGGCAGCGTATCTGGCGCGCCTCGAAAAAGCTGACGTGAAACTGCTCTGGAGCGATGTTTCGCTAAGTGCGGACAAGCATCCGCGACTTGAACTTAAACTGAAGGTTTATACCCTGAGTCTGGATCGCACATGGTTGATCGTATGATGCGCGCTGGCTTGCTGCTTGGCTTGTCGTGTGTTGCGGCAGCGGCTGTTGCGCAGTCGCCGGCCATCTCCGACCCGACACGCCCGCTGGCGGGCATGGCGTCAGGGGGCGTGCCGGGCGATGTGCTGATCACCTCCGGCCCGGTTTTGCAGTCGGTGATGGTGCCGAAAAAAGGCAAGCCGAGTGCGATGATCAGCGGGCAAATGGTGACGCTGGGTGAGAATTTCGGCGAAAGCCGGTTGATTGCGCTGAGTGAGAAAGAAGCTGTGCTTGAAGGCCCGGGCGGGATCGAGCGCTTGACGCTGACGCCGGGTATCGAGAAAACGAATGTGGTGCTTAAAAAAACTGCGACCAGAAGCGCGCAGAGCAAAGGTCAGCCATGAAATCAAGAGTGGGTTTGCCGGGTTTGTCTGGCATGGTGGCAGGGTTGGCAGTGTTGATTCTGCCGACGTTGTCCGGTTGCGCCTCGAAGATGGAAAACTCCGGAGCCACCTTTGACCGGATCGGCAGCGAAATGAAAGCCGCTACCGCCGCCAAGGCAAAAAGTACCGACGATCTGCTGAATCAGGTGATGTTGCCTCCGGTGCAGCTGGAGTTGCCGACCTCGGCACAAAGCGTCGAGCCGCGTTTTGATCTGGCGGTGAGCAATGCGCCGGCCAGCCAGGTGTTCATGGCACTGGTGACAGGTACCCGTTACAGCATGCTGGTGGCACCCGAGGTGGCGGGCAATCTGACGGTGAATCTGAAGAATGTCAGCGTCCGTGAGGCGCTGGAGACGATCCGTGAAATGTACGGTTACGAGTTCAAGTATCAGGGCACGCGCATTCATATCCAGTCGAACGCGATACAGACGCGCTTGTTCCAGATCAACTACCTGTCCGGCCGGCGTCAGGGGCAGTCCGAGTTGCGGGTAACTTCAAGTTCGATTACGTCAGCTTCTTCTGGCTCGGGAACGCAAGCACAGCAACCGCCCGTTCCAGGTAGTACGCCTACGAGTGGTTCGAGCGGCACGAGCGTTCCAAATTATCAGAATGTGCCAAGTAGCCGAATTTCTACATCGTCCGATAACGATTTCTGGCGCGAATTACAACAAGCCCTGACTGCGATTATCGGCACTCAGGACGGGCGTAGCGTAATTCTCAGCCCGGGCTCGGGCGTTGTGCTGGTCAAGGCTTTGCCGGCCGAATTACGCTCGGTCGAAAATTATCTGCGGGCCATTCAGGCCGTCGTTGAGCGGCAAGTGATGCTGGAGGCAAAAATCATTGAGGTGCAGCTCAATGAAGAGTTTCAGTCTGGCGTTAACTGGTCGTGGTTTGGTGGCACCGACAATCGTTATGCCATCGGTGGCGTTAATCCCGGTACGGCATTGACTACGAGCGGTGCGCTGACTACCACCGGCGTGTCTGTGACGCCCGGTGGCGG
>CAJBIL010000413.1 GCA_903953145.1 uncultured beta proteobacterium | reverse complement strand
GAGGACGCTTCGGTCATTGAAACACCGGCCGGGGGCTGGCATGCGGTACGCTCACTCGACAGCAATGGCGTGATTTTTGAGGTCAAGCACGGGCCTTACCAGCCGATTGGCGATCTTGACTATGCGGCGTGGTCGCCCACTGCAGAAACAATCGACGCCAGACGACTGAACGACTGGTATCTCGACGCGCAGACAGGTGATCGCTGGCCCGGCTAGCGCTGCTGAAGCATGAACAGCCGGCCTTATACCGCGCCTAGCGACACCGGGCTCGACATCCTCCACGCGGATAGCGCAATACTCGTGGTGAACAAGCCGGGGGGCCTGCTATCGGTGCCCGGGCGCGGGGCCGGCAAAGCGGACTGTCTGGCCAGCCGGGTTCAGGCCAGGTTTCCGGATGCGCTGGTTGTCCATCGGCTGGACATGGAAACCTCCGGCTTGATGGTGCTGGCACGCAACCGCGAAACGCACCGGCTGCTGAGCATCAGCTTTCAGGACCGGCAGGTGGAGAAACGCTATGAAGCACTCGTCACTGGCCAGTTAGCCAACGCCAGTGGTGAAATCGATCTGCCGCTGATTGCCGACTGGCCGAACCGGCCACTGCAAAAGGTGGATCTCCAGATCGGCAAACCCTCGCTCACCCGCTATCTTGCGCTGGCCTACGATGCCCGGCAAAACAGCACTCGCGTTGCGCTCGAACCGCACACCGGGCGTTCGCACCAGCTACGCGTGCATATGCTGTCGCTCGGTCACCCGATCCTTGGCGATACGCTCTATGCCCCGGAAAGTTGCACGCAGGTGGATCGCCTGATGCTCCACGCCGTTTATCTGGCCTTCGTCCATCCCGTGCATGGCGAGAAAATCAGCTTCTCATCGACGGCACCCTTCTGATACGCGGCCCCGGCGCTCAAAGCGAAATCGCCGTCTGCCGGCCAAACCATCGCTCGCCGGCGGGCAATTCAACAGGACGCCCGACGGCGGCAGCCTCAACACAGATCATTTGCCGATAGCCGGCCGGCGGCATATCGTCCATTAACGCGCATTTCTCCAGCCACGGATTCCAAACCACCACATCAGGAAACCCCTCGGCCTCAATCGAAAGATGGCGCGCCGGCTCCCAGAGCAGGAGCGGCTGGCTGGCGTCGAGATAAACGCGATCCAGCTCGCGGTCAAATATCAAGGCTTCACCATCCTCGCGCTTGAGCGTTCCGCCGTCGGTTTTATCAAGATAGCAAACCCCGTCGAGCCCTTGCAGACTGCACATATTGGCTTTGGCGACGCTGAAATAACTATGCAAGGCGGCCGTAAAGGCGAAGGCTTCGGCACCGGTGTTTTCAACCTCCAACTCGATATCGAGCCGGTTGTGCTCGATCATCACCGTTAATTCGGCCACAAAAGCGTGCGGCCAGATCGCCCGCGTCGCGTCGCTGTCGCTTAAACGCAGGGTCGCACTGGCATAAGCCTGCTCATGGCGTGCACTGATCAGCGTCCAGTCCATCGTGCGTGCAAAGCCGTGACGCGGCAGTGGCCCCGTTGTCGAGAATTGCGGGAAAATTACCGGAATACCGCCCCGAATCGCCTGCCCCTGCCCGAAACGCGACAACTCGCTCAGATACAAACGCTCGCGCCCATCGACGGGAATCCACGAAACCAGTTGCGCACCATAAAGGGTGATGACAGCAAGCGCGCCGTCCGTGGTTGATAAACGGATGGCTGGCAGGCCGTTAAAATTGATTGTTTCAGCCGAGGCAAGCCCGGTTTTTGGTGTTTTCATGCCCGCAATGTTACCAATAAACGTTAAAGTTCTGCCTTGCCAATCTGCCAAGCCCTGCGCGCAGGGTCACGCCAGAAAATTCAGACTGACGGAATGCCACGATGAGTAAATTGTTTGATTTGCTGAAAAGCGCCGAGCGGACGCGTTTAGTGCAAACTGTTTTGAGTGACGATCGCGGGACAGCGTCTGCGCGGCAGGAAGAAATACGCCAGAAAGCAGAAGCCCAGGCGAGCGACGAGCAGGCAATTCGTGAAGCAAAAGCCAAAATCAAAGCGAATCGTCGCGCCGCAGAAACAGCACGCCAGGCAGCGCAAGCCGGAGCGCAGCTACCTGAAGCGGCGAAAGACCAGGTAGCCGCCGAAGCCGAGGCAATTACAGTTACCAAAATATCGGCCCAAGCCGAACTTGAAGCGCTGGCGAAAGCTATTGAAGACGAGGCTACGGCAGCGGCTCTGGCGCTTCAATCAGAGCTGCGGCAAAGCGCAGAAGCGCAGGCAGCCGATGAACTTGCGGCGCGCCAGGCGCAGGCGCGAACAGAAGCTGACAAGCAGGCAGCCGAAGCCGCACGCCAGAGAGCTCAAGCAGAAGCGCAACAAATTAGCGCTGCTAAAATTCGCAATATGGCTGAAGCAGAGTCGATGGCAGCTGCCAAAACGCGGATTCAGGCTGAACAGGAAGCACTGGCGGTCAGGACGGCGTATGAAGCCGCGCAGGCTGAACTGGCGCTGCAAAGCGATTTGCGGCAAAGAGCCGAAACACAAGCCGCCGACGATCTCGCCGCACAACAGGCCAAGGCCATCAGCGCGGCCGAACAACTTGCCGCAGAGATCGCCAGACAAACAGCGCAAGCTGAGGCGCAGCAACTTAAAGCGGCAGAAAACCGTGCATTGGCCGAAGCGAATGCACAGGCCAGTACCGAAGCACGATTGCAAGCCGAGCAGGCCGCACTGGCCAATGCCAGCGCCCACGAAGCGGCAACGGCGCAGGCGCTGGCCAGCGTGCAAAAAAATACAGCAGCCAATACAGCCGCTTTAGCCGCAGCAATCGAACGCGCCGAAATTGAAGCCCGGGCAGAAGCAATCGCGGCAGAACTGGCCAGCGCAAAAATCGCTGCCGAGCAAATTAGCATCGCGCAGTCACAAGCCCTGCAAGCGTCGGAACTCCGCCTGACCGCGCTGGCACAGGCGCGTGCAGCGGCCGACGCACAAGCAGTGGCGGTTGCCGAGAGCAGCGCAAAAGCGGCAGCTGAAGCAACGCAGAAATCACTCGACAAAGTTCGGGCGGAAGCCGTTGCCGCACAGCGTGCCCAGGAAAAAATCGAGGTTGAAGCAACAGCGCAACGGGCGGCAAAAGCTAGTCTCGAAGCCGAAGAGCAAGCGCTGGCAGCAACCGAAGCACGCACCCGGCGCGAAACCGAAGCCCGCGCGCTGACTCAGGAAGGCGCAGCCGTACGACTGGCACTGTCGAGCACGAAAAACGCCCGGCGCAGCCTGGCTCGTGCAAGCCTCCGGCAGCGCCTGGCGCGTAACGGCATCAGTGGCGTGGTGATGATCGCCTTGCTGCTGACCGGCTTCGGCGCCGGCCTCGCGATCTCTCCCCGCAATCAACCGTCATCACCCATCGCCACACTGCCGCGCGCCATCCCGGCTGAAGTCGAAACACCGCTGCGCCTCGATAACGATATCGCTGCGTTTGGCGAACGGCTGAAAACCGGACGGGAAATGGCGCCGACGCCGATTGGTCAATAAGCAGACAAATGCCCTGAAAACCTCATGGATATTGAATCTACATCCTATGACCTCTGGAGAATGGCGTATTCATTGCCTCTCCGGCAATCGTGTGTGCTAGATCGCCATTCCATGCGGGTTGCAGGCCAATGGTCGTAACGGTTTTCTGCTTCCTGATGATCCGATGAGATTGACTGAACACCCTTTCTGGCTGGTGGGTTTCCGCCCGTTTTTCACGCTGGCATGTCTTTCGGGATTAAGCCTGCCGATGCTCTGGGCGCTGATCTTTAGCGGCAGCGTGGCGGCGCCATCAACCACCTTCTCACCGACGCAATGGCACGCGCACGAAATGTTCTTTGGTTTTGGCTGGGCGGTGCTGGGCGGGTTTCTGCTGACCTCGACCAAGAACTGGGTCAATATTCGTGGCTACCACGGCGCAGCGCTGATGTTTCTGGCCGTTGCCTGGCTGCTTGAGCGTGCCGGCATGTGGTTTGAAGGTGCCCTGCCCGCACTGCTTTTCCAGATTTCAAACAAGCTGTTTCTTGGCAGCCTCGTCGCCATGCTGGTGTGGACGCTGGTTCGCCATCGGCAGACAGATTCCTACCGGGACAACGCTTTCTTTCTCGTTATCCTGCCGCTGTTTCTCGTTGCCAAGCACCTGATGTTGAGTGCCGATTTATTCCAGACCGGCTGGAGCATGGCGCTCGGCTTGTTCCGGATGGCGTTTCTCGTGATGCTCGAACGAACGCTGACGCCGTTCATGAAAAGTGCGTTCAAGGTCGACATCCTGCGCCAGCCAAGCCTCGACATGGCGATCAAACTACTCGCGCTGCTGCTGGTTTTCGAGCGCCTGATGCCGGCCCTGCTGGCCTGCGCAATCAGCCTGCTGCTGGCGTTGCTACTGGCCGGGCGTCTTGTTTTCTGGAAGCCGCAACTGGCATTGCAGCGGCTCGATATTGGCATCATGTATCTGGGCTACTTCGCGCTGCTCGCCCAGTTACTGATCGAAGCCGCCCGACCGCTAGCCCCTTTTGTCTGGGTCGGCACGGTTTCAATCCATGTTTTCACGTTTGGCGTTATGGGGCTGATCATCCCGGCCATGCTGATTCGCATCTCGAACGGCCATACCGGGCGCAAGGTGAATTTTGATACGCGCGACAAACTGGTTCTGTGGATCATGATCGTCGCCTTTATTTGCCGCATCATCGCCCCGCAAATCGACCCCGCAGGCTACCTGCGCTGGATTCATCTCGCCGCCACCGGCTGGCTCGCCGCCTTCACCCTCCTCGCCTGGCGCTACATCCCCTACCTGCTAAGCGCCCGGATAGACGGGAAGGTGCATTGATCCTAAGTAATTTTTTCACACAGAATCTTCAACCAGCCCGTATTGCGCAGCCAGGTTGCGTAGCTTGAAATCGGTTTCGGCATCGAGTTTCTGGCGAATCAGGGACAGGTAGTTGAGAACGGTTTTGGGGCTGAGGTGCATGGCGCTGGCAATTTCGGTGCTTGATTCGCCTTTTACCAGCAGGCGCAAGACCTCGAATTCACGCGGGGTCAGGCGGGCCATCAGGCGATCCCGGTCGGGCATTTCTTCAGCCATGAAATGTGCGATGTCGGGCGCCAGCACGCGCTTGCCCGCGGCCACCTGGCGAATGCCCTCAATCACTTCGGCTGGCTCGCAATGTTTAGTGAGGTAGCCCGAAGCACCGCTGCGCATGGCTTGCGTGACATAACCCCGGGTATCGTGCATGGAGAGCACCAGGATACGCAGTGCGGGCAGGCGGGCCAGCATGCCGCGAATCGCCTCCAGACCGCTGCTGCCTTTGAGGCTGAGATCAACCAGCGCAACATCAGGCGCTTCACGCTGCACAAAGGCATTGGCCTCCTGGGCACTGGCCGCCTCGCCAATCACGCTCAAACCGGGCTCGGCATCGAGCAGGCGGCGGTAGCCCTTACGCACAACGGCATGGTCATCAACCAGCAGGATGCGGATCATGTGCGACTCCCGCCATCAGCCACTACGCCTGCCGCAGCCAGCGGAATCCTGACCGATAGTTGCAAGCCTTGCGGATCAGCGTCACTCAGCGTCAGGCTGCCGCCAACCATCGCCAGCCGCTCACGCATGCCGAGCAGACCGCCGCCCGGACGTTTGCCAACATCGGCAGCGCGGCCGCAACCGTTATCGCGCATCGTCAAAACAAAAGCGCCCGCACAAGCACGCAATTCAACCCGGCAATCCGTCGCCTGGCTGTGGCGTACCACGTTGGTCAGCGCCTCCTGCACGACGCGATAAAGCACCAGACCTACGTCATCAGGCGTTGCCGCGAGTGCAGCGGATAAATCATCCGGGAAATTCAGCGCAAAATGAATGCCCGCCTCGCGTTGCTGCCAGCCATCCATCAGCTCATGCAGCGCATCGCCCAGCCCCGGGCCATCCAGCCCGTGCGGCCGCAAACGCTTGAGAATGCTGCGCAATTGCTCGCCAACGGTACGCACGTCATCGCGTAACTCACGACCGCACTCGATGACTTTTTCCGGTGCAATTTCCTGGCCGTGGCGTTCGAGATAGGCGGCCGTGACGCCAATCGCGGTCAGCATCTGCCCCATTTCATCGTGCAATTCAGCGGCCAGTTGCTGACGTTCCGCCTCCTGCACGCTGATCAGCTCACGCGCCAACTGGCGCTGGCCCCGACGCGCCTCGTCAAGCGAGTTGGCGAGACGATCAATCGCCAGTGCCACGCGGGAAAACTCGCGCAATTCAAAAGGCGGCAGATGCGCTTCAGGCTCACCCTCGGCGAGACGTTCCAGCCCTTCCTCCAGTTTGCGAACAGGCGCCAGCGCATGGTCGGCAGCACGCCAGGCAACGATCAGCGTGGCACCGGAGAAGAGCAGCAAGGTAATGAACAGGCGCACCGCGTCCTGCAAAATCTCGTCAATCTCGGAAGCTGGATTCGGGGTAATCAGCAGTTCGGCGTTACGAAAGCGAATGCGATAGCCTTCACCCGCTGGTGCAACGCCCAACAAAGCGGCCAGTTGCCCGGCCGCGCCTTCCGCCGTCGATGCGGCGGGCAACGGTTCGCCGGCCAGGCTGACATGCAGGTGACGCAATGGCCCTTCGGCCAGGATCGCCTCAAGCCGGGCCTTGACCGCCGCCGAATTCTCGCCATACCCCAACTCGCCCGCCGCCAGCATCGCACGTGCCAAACGTTCCGAAGCCCTAACCTCGGCCGCTGCATCCGCGCGTAAGGAATAAAAAGTCACTGCTGCCGTCACCAGCAGCAGGCCAAAAATCAGCGCACTGAGATAAACAACCAGCCTTCGTCTGAGATCCACGCCGGCCACTCCCCGCAAAACCAAAAACGCATGTTGACCGGCTTCGCTTTGCTGAGCAAGGGGCAGGCATGAGGAAAGTCGATGTTTAACCGACTTTAGCCAGCATCAGCCGGGCAAGCGATAACGCAGACCGAGCCAGAAGCTGCGCGGCGCGCCTGGAGCGATAAAGGATTCACGGCGCCATTGATCAGCGTCTGGAACAAAAGCACCGCTGCTGTTGAAAGGATTTTCGGCCAGCGCACCACCGGTTGCGTAATGTTTGTCGAAAACGTTATTGACGCTGCCAAACAATGACCAGGCCCGCGCCAATTGGTAATCGGCATTTAGATTCAGCACCGCGTAGCCATCCGTCTGCCCGGCGTTTTCAAAAACACGCCGGCCACCAAAGGCATCGGTACCGGTGCCTGCCTGATGTTGATTGTTTTCATTGCCACGCAGATATTGGCTGGAAAAAGCCACGACATCGGCACCGAGGCGCAAATCGGGCGCAGCGCGCCAGCGCAGGCCGAGTTTGAGGCTGTGTTCAGGAATCCCCGGCAAACGATTACCGGACTGGACGAGAATTTCGTCGTTTTGTCCGCCCGCTGTACAGGCCGCTGCAGTGCCACGACTGCTATTGTTCTGGGCCAGCAGGCAGGTTGAGCTCTGGAAGGTCGCTTTGATCCAGCCATAGGCAATCTGCCAGTCGACGCTACCGGCCTTGCCATCGAGCGCCAGTTCGAGGCCATCCCGGCGCGTCTGGCCAAAGTTGGTGAAGTAACCCTGGCTGGTCGAGGTGCCGACGAACAGGATGTCATCGGTGTTGTTGGTGCGGTAGATTGCCGCGCTCCAGTTAATGTCGCCCTTGAACCGCCCGCGTGCGCCAACTTCAAGCGTGCGCGCGACGACTTGCTTGAGATAAGGGTCGGCCGCCATGGCGTTCGGCAAGGAGCAGGGATTAGCACGGTCGGCGCAACCCAGCTCGATCGGTGTTGGTGCGCGGTTTCCCTGATTAAAGCCCCCAAACAGCGTCAGTGCCGGTGCCGCCTGCCAGGTCAGCCCGAAGGCCGGATTGAGTTTGGTGTAGGTGTAATCGGCATCCAAATTGGGCGGTGCCGAATTCAGATGGTCGGTATTCTGGATGTGGGTTCGGTTGTAGCGTGCCGCTGCCGTCAAATGCAAGGCCGGCGTTAGCGACCAGGTGTCGGTGGCATAGAGGCTGGCGGTTTGCGTGCGCCCGGTCAGGCTATTGACGGGCAGCTCTGCGGCACTGGCGACAATACCCCGCGAGGCGTCGAGAAAACCAATTTCCTCGCTCTGCTGAAAGCGGGCGATGGCCAGATCAACGCTGCTACCCAGCGCGTACTGGTGATTGCCGGCTTGATGGCTCCACTGACCGGCCATGCCCCAGCTGTCCTGCTTCGAACGTGTACGGTTGTTAGCGCCGTTTTCGATGTTGAGTCCATCACCGCCGGCTGCAAGGTCATGCGGGCCATCCTCGAATTGGTCGTTAACATCGCCATTAAGTGTCCGCGTCTTGCTTGTCCGGTAGTACAGGTTGCCGGATAGCCGCGATGCCTCGTTAAGCCAGTGACTGCCTGAAAGCGTGAGCTGGGTCTGATTGTTCCAGGTGGTGTCCGGGTAGGTAAAAATCTGCGCACGCTTTTGACTGAGCATCGAGATGGGTAACAGCCCGTTACCCGTCAGTTCGGCATCGGCATGGCTGAGTGAGAGATCAAGCTCGCTCGTACTGCTCCGCCACGAGAGCTTGCCAAAAAACTGCTGGACGTCTGATTGTGAGCGCTCCCGCCAGCCGTCTTCGCGATACTTACTGGCGGCGAAGTAATAGCCGAGTTGGCCGTTGTTGCCACCCTGTTCAACATCAAGCGACTTGCGGCCAAAGCTGCCGACTTTGGCTTCGGCTGCGCTGCCGCGAAAGCGGAACCCATCCTTGGTGGTAATAGCAATCGCACCGCCCAGCGTATTGAGGCCGAACAGGGGATTGGAGCCGGGGATGACGGTCAGGCTTTCCAGCGCAACACGCGGCAGCATGTCCCAATTGACGGTATCGCCGAACGGCGTATTGGCACGCACGCCATCCACATAGACGGAGAGTCCTTGCGCCGTGCCAAGGAGCGGTGATGCGCTAAAACCGCGATAGTTGAGATCCGCCTGAAAGGGGTTGCCTTGCGTTTCGTTGATGTTGATGCCGGGCAAGCGGGCAGCCAGCGCGTCAGGCAGCGAGATGCCTTGTGTGTCATTGATCGATTTGGCGCCCAGATGCCGGATATTCGACGGAATCTGCTCAAGCGGCCGCTCAACGCCCGGTAGTGGCGAGGTGCCGATCACCTGCACCGTGGGCAGCTCGACCGGCGCTGCCGGCGTGTCAGCCCAGACAGCGTTACCCGCCGATAGCAGCGCACTGAAAGTAACGGTTGTCGTCAGGCGTCGAGCTGCGCGGCGGCGTGATTTCATTTTTTTATTTCCTTCACTCGCCTGGCGACTTCACAAGACGGATCGTTAAACACAAAATCTGATGCCGGCAAGCCGGTAGCCACCGCCCAGATTTTAAGGTTCAGCGATTATAGGAAAAGTGATCCGGCAATGATCGGGAAATCTTCCCGCAGTATTGATGCGACTGAGCAGTGAGTCCTGCCATCGTCCGATGATAAAAATCAGATCACGCTACGCCGGGCAAGCACTTCCTGAACCCGGCTACGCTCCCGGCGCCCGGCATAAAGGCTTTTCCAGATTCGCTGCTCGAGGCCGGCATGCTCGCCCGTGCATTTCTCGGGCAGGTAATTCGCCAGCAAAACCTTGCTGATCAGGAATTTGGGTGTCTCGCCAACAATTTCCGACATCTCGATGGCCAGTGCATCATCGGTCGTAAAGGCCGCAATGCAACGTGCCAGATGAACGCCCTGGGTATGCGTTTCGAGATTAAGCGATGCCACATTCTCGGCGCCTGCTGCGGTCACCAGATCCGGCGACAAACGCATGGCATCGACAATCAATTTTGTGATGCGCTGAAGTTCGGTGAGGTCTTCCATTATTTTCCTGAATAAATTCGGCGGACAAAACGCCAAGCCTGTTGGCGGGCCATCAGTTTAGCGAGCAATCCCCGATTTGTCCGGCGAGATTGCCGGAGCGCACGCGAATTTGGCGGGCGACGACAGCAACGCTGATTTGTAAAATTTTGTAAGTCGCGTCGTCCGCACACCCGGTGGCAACGTTATTTGCCGCAGTGTACCGGCGCATTGGCTCACCGGCGATGTCATCGGACAAGCCTTCACGAACACCGCACATTCAGAGGAAAAATCATGAACAAAATCACACGCCGCTTCATTTTGATCACAGCCAGCCTGTTGCTCGGCAGTCTGGCTGCCGGCACCGCGCAGGCACAAAACCCGATTATTGGCGGCATGCTTGGCGGCGGCACCGGCGCACTGATCGGCCAGTCATTTGGCGGCCGCGACGGTGCAATTATTGGCGGTGCGCTAGGCGCCGCGGCCGGGGTCGCCGTCACCAGCGAATATCGTCCGGTAACCCGCTATTACGCACCGCAGCCGACCTATTACACCACGCAACCGATGGTCATCTACAGCAACCCGCCTATCTATTACCAGCGCTATGACGACGACCGGGAACGGCGCCACCACCGGCACGATAACGGCCACCACCACGGCTACAACCGTGGCTACAACGGCAACAATGACTTTGGGCGCCACCGCTAAACAGCGGCTGCCCTGTAGGGCGCATGGATGCTTGATCTAGCGCACGCACTCGCTGGAGAGGCAATAAATACGGGCATCTCCAGCAAGTGCCTTAAATCAGGTGCACCACGCAGACATCAGCAGATAACCACTGACACCGAGAATGATGGTTCCGGCGACATGCAGGATCGGTCGCAGATTGTTGATTTTGATGTGGCGGCGGCCGGGTGAGCGCGACATCCGGTACTCTTCTACCCAATGAACGACCTCGCCGAGCGTAAAGACGCAAGCGAGGCCGAAGACAAATACGCCGACAATCACCGTGCCGATCTGCCGCTCGCCGGTACGGCAGGAAAACCCCATGTGCAGTTGCCCCCGCGTCAGCGGATCAAAGCCAACCGCGAGATACGTCCCGGCCAGACCAACCAGGGCGAGGACGCCGATCACCGCAACGTATATCCAGAACTCACGTGTTTTAACCGCACTACGCAGGTTATTGGCCTGCGTTTTGAGCTCGTTGATCAAACCGGAAAACATTCTCTGCAAACTCCTTTTGAAACGGTGCCCTGCTCCGCGCCGCAGGGCGCATTCTGGCACAAAGCGAAGCCAGCGCTACCAGCGATCAGCATGGTTCTCAGTTTTAGGGCGCAGGCGAAAGCGTTTATGTGAAGAGGCACGCCACGATCTGCGAATTGACGGGCATCAGGCGATCACGGTTTGGCCGTTGAGATAAACGCACGCACCAACCCAAGCAAAAACGAAATCAAGCCAATGGCCGCCAGCCAGGCACCTTCGCTATTGCCGCCGGCCAGAGCGATGCCGCCAGCCACGAAGAAAATCGAACGCAAGGCGCCGCCGCTGACCAGCAGCGAACGCATCAACTGACGCGCCGGCGAGCGGGGGCCGGGATAGCGCCATACCGGCAGCAATTGCGACAGCGCGCCCGTTACCAGTGGCAGGAGGAAAGCCGCGACAAACGCCGGCACCGCATCGTGCGCATCAACAATCCGAAAGCCATGCATCATGCCCAGCAAAACAAGCAGCAAAAAAGCACATAAAGCAGCGGCAAGCGCAGCCGAAGCGCCATCGCTGGCAATCTTGCGTACGCCGTAGCGACGCCACCACGAAACGCCAAGACGCAAAGCAATCGACAACAGCAGGAGTGCGCCGAAAAGCGCCAGCGGCAACCACAGCGCCGAGCCCAGCGCCACCGCCAGCACGCCAGTCACGGCAAACGGCAAATCCGTCCGCAAACGTGCGGCAGCTTCGGCATCCGGGCCGCTCAAGACGGTCGGCAGCAAAACCTGCAATGTGCCGATAGCGGTCAGCCCGATAAAGCCAAGGGTATTCAGATGCAGGTGGATCAGGCGTAATGCATGCTGTGCGCCCGGCCAGACGGCGATCAGCGGCACCAGCAGCAGAGACAGCGCCAGCAAAACAATGGCGGCGAGATACCAGCGCCAGCCGGGATGCGGCCGGCCAAGCGTGCGCCAGGCCCGGTGCAGCAGCCAGCCGGCAAAAACAAGGGCGATCAGCAGCGCGCCGGCCGCTGCAACGTGTAGCGCCCAGCGCCCGAGTATCCCGTAAAAATGGAGGAACACGGCCAGACCCGCCAGCTGCAACAGCAACGGCGCCAGAAGCACAACGCGGGGCACCCGCCCGCTACGCGTAAGGACGGGAACAAAATGAGTGATAGCGCCGAAAATCAGCGGCAGGATGCCGACGGCAAAAACAAGATGCGCCGCCGCCAGGAACGACGGCGAGCCAAAATGCTGCAACAGAAAAGTTGCGAGAAAAACCGCAACGGCAGAAAACCCGAGGTAGATCAGCATGCCGTTACTTTGCCATGCTCAACCTTTTTTGGAGAAATCGATCACGATAGCGCCGTATTCGCGCTGAACGTAGTTGATTTCGAGTGCATCGCCATAACGTGCCTGCAACTGGGCAAGTAGCGGTAGCGGATCATGGTCGTTGCAAAAGCGCATTGTTTCGCCGGGGATCAACGCATCAAGTGCGCCAAAAATTGCGGCATGGCGAAAGCGCTTGGCAACGCCGCGCGCGTCGAAGGGGTAGATGGCGTCCTGAGTAGGCTGGTCGCAAGCGTGCATGAAAATCTCCTTGAATCACCGTTGGTTAAACGGCAATCTTCCACTGCCTGCCCGCTTGTGTCTTTGATCTGAACAAGCGATTCCCCCAGTTTTTGCGGGGGAATCGCCGCGACTGTATTGGCGCTTACAACAACTCTTCCAGACGCAGGCGGGTGAGCTTGCCCTTCACGGCGGTGAGCGATTCGATCTTGGCAATCGCGGCATCGACGTTCTTCTCACGCGTCTGGTGGGTCAGGATGATGATGTCGGTCTGGTCTTCACCCTCGCCCGGCTCACGCTGAATCATCGCGTCAATCGAGATCTGCTGGTCAGCCAAAATGCGCGTGATGTCGGCCAGCACGCCCGGTTTGTC
>CAJBIL010000412.1 GCA_903953145.1 uncultured beta proteobacterium | reverse complement strand
CGTCCGGGAGCATGGTCGTATCACCGTAGGCGAGGCTATTAGTCTGACCGGATCGAATCGCAATACGCTCAAGCAACATTTCCGTGCATTGGTTGAGCGTGGGCACTTGGGATTGCGCGGCAGTGGTCGTGGTGCTTGGTACGATCTGCGGTGACATGAAGGACGTTGGAAGCTCGCCTCCGGCAACTCGTGTCGCGGCAGCGCAAGCATTGCTTGATCGTGGTTGGGGCAAGTCGATCTGAACGTCAAGCCGCTTTCAGCGACCGTTCATTCAGCGCATCCCTCTAATGTTCAATCGTACGGCAGTATGCCGTATAATTCACTCTGGAGGTTACACCATGCCCACAGCCAGCTCTACCGCCCGTCTCGAAGCCCGAATCACCACCGATCTACATGCCATGCTGAAACGTGCGGCAGAGATCGAGGGGCGCACTATGACTGATTTCGTTGTCTCTGCGGTTCAGGTTGCCGCACAACGCGCCATCGAGCACTCTGAAATTGTTCGCCTGTCGATTGCTGATCAGGAGTGCTTTGCAAATGCATTGTTATCCCCGCCGAAAGCAGCGCCGGCTTTGAAGCGCGCATTTACACGTCGCCGCAAGTTGCTGAGCTCTGAGTGAGTAAAGTGCCCTACGGTGTAGCGTTGCTCGACGCTACACATGATCGCACCACGTTTGAATGCGGAGTGGCGCCGCTGGACAATTACTTTCAGCAACAGGTGACGCAGGACGTTCGCCGTCGTGTCACTGCGTGCTTTGTTGCACTGACAGAAGATCATCACATTGCCGGCTACTACACTTTGGCAACGGCAAGCGTGTTACTCAATGATCTTCCACCGGCATTGGCAAAAAAGTTGCCTCGGTATCCCTCTGTCCCGACAATACGTATGGGTCGATTGGCAACCGACAGCCGACACAAAGGTATTGGATTGGGTGGCGCACTACTTGCCGATGCCCTAACTCGTGCCACTCGCTCGGAAATTGCCGCCTATGCGTTGATCGTCGACGCAAAAGATGAGCTGGCAGCGGCATTTTACCGGCATCACGGGTTCATCAGTCTGCCGGATGCCCCGATGACGCTATTTGTACCCCTCGCCGCGTTGCCAAAGTAGGTCCGATCAAAGCGAACCGAACCAAAAGTTCGAACCTATCCATCAGCTGTGTCCGGGAAGCTCATGTTGTTGCTCGCATTCGCCAGCCAACTCAGGCAAAAACCACCGAAACGTGCGCTGGCGTCTTGGATCGTGAGGCAGACTTGATGACGATCTCGACATTGCGCCCGAGGCGGGTCAAGCAATCAAGCATTTTGGTTTCCGAGATACCCCGAAACTGACCACGCAGCATGTTGGACAGTTTGGGCTGGGGGATGCCCAATACCTCGGCTGCCTGAGCCTGCGTCAGTTTGCGTCGCTTGATGATCTCGCCGATCTTGGTTGCCAGTTGGGCCTTGACCAGCATTTCCTCAGCGTTCTCCAATCCGAGATCGGCATAAACGTTGGCGCTTCCCTTTTCGATTTGGCTCATGATCCTGCTCCTTCCGAATGTTGCTTCGCCAGTTTTAGGCGTCCTTCGACAATATCCATCACATGCTTCGGCGTGCTGATGCCCTTGTGCGACTTCTTTTGGAAGCAGTGCAGCACATACACCGCATTCTTGAAACGAACCGTATAGACCGCACGAAACGTACTACCGTCATCGTCTTCCACCACTTCCAATATGCCAGCCGACCCGAAACCCTTGAGCACCTTGGCCTGGTCATGTTTGAGGCCCTGCTGCGCAAGATGCAAGGCGTAGCCCACGACATCGATGACGGAATTGGGCATGGCCAGCAAGTCCTTCTTTGCTGAAGGGATCAGTCGGCGCAGTTATAGGTTCTCGAATTGAGGCCTGGTATTCGTCAGGCAATGGCCAACATCAGGTGTCCAACCGGCTGGGAGGCCGGCTTTACCTTGATCTCAATATCGTAGCCAAGCCGATTCAGGCAATCCATTAGCTTGCGCTCTGAAAGATTGGAGAAATCTCCGCGCATCATGTCCGATACCTTCGGCTGGGTAATCCCCATGCGCTTTGCCGCCTCCTGCTGGGTCAAACCTAGCTTACGGATTGCCTGGGTAATCTCGATAACCAGACCCGACTTGATTTTCAGTTTGTCGGCATCAGGCAATCCGAGGTCAGCAAAAACGTTGCCCGAACTCGATTCAACCTCAATCCCGTTAATTACTCGTTTCTTCATTTCGTCACTCCTTTCGTCAGCAGCTCAGCAACCTTTAGTCTGGCCCGGATAATGTCCATATCGGCTTTCGGCGTCTCGATACCGCTCTTGCTCTTCTTCTGGAAGCAGTGCAACACATACACGGCATTTTCGAACTTGACGGTGTAGACGGCCCGGTAGGTTCCCCCGGCATCGTCTTCAACGACCTCAAGAACGCCAGCACTACCGAACCCCTTCAGTACCTTCGCGGCACTATGCTGGTCGCCCCGTTGGGCGAAATCCAGAGCGTGTCCGAAGAACTTTCGCACCTCGACAGGTAGTGCCATCAGATCCTTCTTGGCACTACCGATCCATTCGAGGGCTTTCTGCTTTTGACTCATGCCGTGATTATACATGAAATGGTATATCTGGTGCACGGCAATCTCTGAATTTCTGAGGGCAGGGCACGTCTCCGCTTAGCGCAGCGATCTCGATTAAACGAGCGGGTCGGGCATGGTGTTGCCCCACATCGGTAGCAAAAACGGTTTGCCGATGGACCGGGACGGGCGTG
>CAJBIL010000411.1 GCA_903953145.1 uncultured beta proteobacterium | reverse complement strand
TCACAAAACAGTTGTACTTTCGTGTATCCCAACAGCGGAAAATCTTGCCGAGTTAGCTTTTGCAACGCTTGATCAAGTGTATCGGGATACTTATCAGAATAAGTTGTGTCTGCATCAAGTAAGGCTGTTTGAAACACCCAACTGCTGGGCAGATGCTCTGCGTGCAGTTGGGCGACTTGGTTTGTGAATTTTTAGTGCTTCTGCCGTTCGGCCAGAAGATCGCGTAGTGTTTTTGCCGCTGGTTTAAGCGGAGTGCGACTGACTGTCCAGCCTGACTGCATCGGTGGTGTTAAAAACCGAAAACGGGTTGCCAGCCAGCCGAATGCGCGATACAGCACCGGGCGTGTATAAAGTGCAGCCCAGCCGACCCATATCGCATCCATTAGTGAACTTTTAGCTGCCCCTTGACCAAGAAGTGGTGCATGGCCTGGGCGAGCGTCATGTGTCGCTTCTCCGCGCAGGCGGATCAATAGATCAGGGATTGGAATTTTTACTGGGCATACTTCACCACAGGCACCACAAAGGCTGGATGCTGTAGGCAACGCATGTGTGGCAGCGAGACCCATCATGTGGGGTGAAATAATTTCGCCAATAGGACCCGGATAGGTTGTCCCATAAGCGTGACCACCAATCCGCGTGTACACCGGGCAGTGATTCATACAAGCGCCGCAACGAATACATTGCAGTGTTGTACGTAGTTGCTCATCACCGTAGGCTTGCGTTCGGCCATTGTCGAGAAGTACTAGATGAACTTCTTTCGGGCCATCCTTTTCATCCGGTTGGCGTGGCCGGCTAATCATGTTGAAGTAGGTTGTCAGTGCCTGGCCGGTGGCTGAACGTGTCAGCAAGCCAAGTAGTGGCGGAACATGTTCTAGCTTTTCTACAACTTTTTCAATGCCGGTAATCGCGATATGAACGTCAGGAACCGTGGTACACATCCGGCCGTTGCCTTCGTTCTCAACGAGACAGAGTGTTCCTGTTTCAGCAACGGCGAAATTCACACCGGATAAACCGATCTCTGCCGCCATATATTTTTCGCGCAATACGGCACGGCCGATACCAATCAGTTCATCAACTGATTCTGTATAACTGGTTCCCGGTACTTTTTCAGCGAATAGTTTGGCGATCTGCTGCTTGGTTTTATGGATGGCCGGCATGATAATGTGAGAGGGCTTTTCGCCATCTAGCTGGACGATGTATTCGCCCATATCGCTTTCCAGCGCTTCGATGCCAACGGCTTCCATTGCGTGATTAAGCTCGATTTCTTCGCTCACCATCGATTTGCCTTTTACCATCAGCTTTGCTGAATGTTTTTGTGCAATGCCGATGATGATGGCGTTCGCTTCTTCAGCATTTTCAGCCCAATGAACCTGAATGCCGTTTTCTGTCAATTTACGTTCTAGTTGTTCAAGCAGGTCAGGCAGCCTCGCCAGACTGTACTTACGGATATGTTCAGCCAATCCCCGTTGCTGTTCAAGGGCCTCGGGATCGGGGAACTGCGTTGCTCGTTTTGCCATTAAAAAATCCATCGCACCACGAAAACTTTTACGCAAATGCTCGTCGGAGACTGCTTCTGTAGTGCGTTGCTTAAATTCGCTGGCCGGGATGAATTTGAGCGTTTGTGTATTGTCTCGAGCACCCATCAAAGTTCCCCTTCTTTAACTAGCATTAAAATGACAAGTTCTTTCGGACCATGTGCGCCGTAAGCCAGGGTCACTTGGATATCAGCGGTTTTGGATGGGCCAGAGATCAGTAGTGCATTCGTTGGCATCGCAGTAGTGTTAAGACTTGTTTTATTCCCAGGCCAGTTTTGAGCTGTCATCGCATCAAACAACGTATCGTGCAGGTGGTCGGCATCAAGAAGTGCAAAATGAATTGGCGGTACCAGCGACATCAATCGCGGTTCATGCACATCTGGCCAGACGATCAGTGTTCCGGTTTCAGCAATGCCGCCACGGGTTGATGTAAATCCAGCATCGGTGTCACGAAACAGTTCAGTTTTCCATTCGTCGACGGGGCGGTCGTAAGGCTTTAATCCAGTAATTCCTGCAGTTTCAAGCTTCGTAGCATAGGAAGTTTGGGGCCCGTAAAGCAGGGAATTAACATTCTTCGAGATACACAGCGCACGCAGTGTTTCTGCCCAGTTATCGTGCGTTACGCGCACTACTTCACCGCGCCAGAATGCCATTTTCTCGCAGAAAAGTTCAATCCGTGCCGCGCGATCCCCGGGAGGGGATTTGCTGCGTACAGCATCATAAAATGCAGGCACATCAGGAATTAATGGTGGTTTACCTTGCGGCGCTACACGCAATCTCTGGAGTATGTTGGTGCGAGCATTCATGTTTTTTCTCCTGATGTTGCGAGTCGCTCGCAGAGAAATGTGGCCAAGTGTTTCCCCTGGAAAGCATCACCACGTTTCTGCAAAGTGTGATTGATGTTTAACATGCAGCCGCAATCAGCGGAAAGAAAGCCTTCGGCACCTGTCTCTTTTAATGCATCTGCCTTATCCCCGGCCATCGCCGAGGATATGGAAGGGTGTTTAAGGGAAAAAGTGCCACCAAATCCGCAGCATTCTGATTCATGTGATTGCATAACAACATTGACCGAAGGCAGTTGGGCAAGCAATGCACGTGCATGCTCGTGTGTCCCCATCTCGCGGCGTGCTGCGCAGGAGGTGTGTAGCGTCACCGTGGCTGGGTTACCAGAGTCTTTCCATTGCACCTTCAGAACGTTGAGTAAAAATTCTGAAAGCTCGAAAACTCTTTCGGCCAAGGCGTCTGCTTTTGCTTTTAACGCAGGGTCATCAGCAAAAAGTTTTGGGTAATGATGCCGCATCATCCCTGCACAAGAGCCTGAGGGAACAACAATCGGCCAGTCATTCGGGAATAGATTCATTTGCGTTAATGCAACAGCGCGGGCTTCATCGGGGTAGCCGCTAGTGTATGCAGGTTGCCCGCAGCATGTTTGATTTTGGGGGAAATGGACGGTAACTCCCTCCCGTTCAATCAGTGTGATTGCGTCTATTCCTGCCTCGGGGCAGAAAAGATCGACAAGGCACGTGGCAAAGAAATAAGCGTCTTTCGGACGCGGGCCGATTGGTGTGTCTCGTTGCATTTCTGCTCCTTTGGTTAATTGGTAATACCAATAAATATTATTTTGATAAATATACGACAAGGCAAGCATTTGGTCAATAAATAAGCATCATTTTTGATACTTGCGATTTATTATTCAGGACATTAAAATTACTTGGTCTTACCAATCGAGGATTTACATTGCCCAAGTCAGGAAACAGGTTTCAGGTTCCTCGCATCTCTGACGCTGTCGCCTCTTCGTTAGAGCGCCGAATTCTGGAAGGTTCTCTAAAGCCGGGAGATCGTTTGCCGCCGGAGCGTGAATTGGCCATTGAGCTTGGCGTATCACGACCGTCTCTGCGCGAAGCTATTCAAAAGCTCGCGTCTAAAGGTATGGTACAGAGTCGTCAGGGTGGTGGCACCTATGTAACGGATCGTCTGGAGTCCTCTTTCTTTGATCCGTGGCAGGATCTGTTGGGTGCTCACCCGAATCTGGGTGAAGATTTGCTTGAATTTCGCCGTATGCTGGAAGGCCAAGCCGCAGAATGGGCGGCAGAGCGTGCTACTGAAGCCGATTTATTGCGTCTTACCCAAGCGTTCAACATGATGAATGAAGCTTTTGACGCCGATGATTTGGCGCTTCGATCCAGTGCAGATATCGCTTTTCATCAAGCAATCGGTGAAGCCACTCATAATGTATTGATTGGCCATCTTTCTGCCGCCCTCTTGCGCCTGATGCATGACAATATTCGTCTCAATCTCAGCGAATTGAAAAGCATCCCCGCAGCAATTTCCTTGCTGAAGAGCCAGCACGCTGAAATTCACACTGCCATTTGTGATCGCAAACCCGCTGCAGCGCGAGCAGCCGCAGAAACACACATTGACTTTGTCCGTGAATCGCTGGCGCAGACAATACGATCTGTCGCACGCCGCGAAACCGCCGCCCGTCGCCTGAATACCGAATTTTCCGAACCTCTTTCTTCTTGATTTGATTACTTAAAGGAATCCGCATGGAGCCCCTCGTCATCCCCCTTGAAAAACTGCGCATG
>CAJBIL010000410.1 GCA_903953145.1 uncultured beta proteobacterium | reverse complement strand
GATGGCGATGTTGCGGGTGTCGTGGTGCAATTGTGTCCAAGCGGCATCGTAGAAGGCTTGCAGTTGCAAACTGCCCAGCGGGGTGCTGCCCGGCCAGTCGTAGCGCGCTTCAAGGTTGAGAATCTGCGCGCTGTCGCCGCCACCTTCCGAGCCGGGGTAGGCGCGCACACCAGCGGGGCCACCCAGATAAAGCTTCTCGGAGGAATCGAGATTCTTGCCCGCTTGCTGCCCCGTGAAGTTGGCAAACGCGGTGAAGGCGCCGGGCAGCTTTTGCAGGCGACTGAAGGTGTAGCTGAGTTTGTGGTAGCCCCCCGCAGTGCGGTAGCCGGCAGCGTCGGTTGTCGCGTCACTGGCCAGGTTGAGGGCAAGCCTGCCTGCGGTGAGACCCGCACTGAAGGAATTGAGGCCACCACCGCCGAGGTTGTCGAGCTGGTCGCCGGCAAGGGAAAAGCCGATGGTGTCGACGCTTTTGTCGCGAAGGGTGCCTGCACTGGAGCGGTCGAGCAGGGCTTTATGCGCCAGCCCGAGGTTGGCGTAGAGGTTAGCGGTGCGACTGCGCAGCCACGGCATCATGACGCCGGTGATGATGGTTTGCGATTCGCCTGTGAGGCCGGAAGCACGCCCGGTGGCGCTGCGCACGGTGTAGCGCATGTCGGTATAGCCAAAGTTGAGCTTGATGCCATTGCTGCCCACCGGCAGGCTGTAGCCAAGGCGGGCGAGGTGCGTGCCAGCGCTTTCCGTGACACCCGCTGTGATCTGGTCGCCAATGCCCGATGGGTTATTCACGTTCAGGCTGGCATTGATTTGCTCAATGCCGGTATCGCGGCTGCCGTGGTTATCGACCGTAGCGTTGCCGGAGAACAAGGGGCCTTCGTCCAGAGCAAGGAGAATGCGCGTTTCGCCTTCCTGGTCACCCGGTTCAAGACGGGCACGCACCGCGACGCCGGGCAGGTCGTTCATCAACAGCACCGCACGGTTGAGTTCGTCTTCGCGCGCGGCAGCGCCGGCGGGCAACTGGCGGTTGGCGATGGCTTTGAGCCGTTCGGGGTCGATGCGCAGGGCGAGTTTTCCTTCGGCGGTGATCCGGACAGGTTCTTTTTCGCTCAGCCGCCCGGCGATGAGGGCAATTTCGATATTGCCCTCCGTCACATCCTGCTTGGGCAGGTAGGCGCGGGCAAGGAACCAGCCGGATTGCTTGAGGTGGGCGGTGGTGCGCTCGGCGAGTTGTTGCAGGGCGGTGAAGTCGAGTTCACGACCCATGGCGTCGGCGACCAGCGCTTGCAGTTCGGCCTCAGGCACAAGCCCGGTGGCACCACTGAAGCGGATCGTTTTGACCCGCACCATTTCGCCAGCGCCGACTTTTAGGGGCGGGCGGGCTTCTTCGACATCGCGCTTGGGCAATTGGGCAGGACTGCGCTGCTGCAACTGTTCCTGCTGGCGCAACAAGCTGCCGGCATCCGGGGAAGTCTGGGCGTAGATGGGGAACGAAAAAATAAACGCAAGCGGGGAAAGGCCGAAGATTCCCCTCGCTGCTGACATTTAAGCAATCCTCTGGAATGGCGCCAAGCACGGTAGGTGCGGCGCTCTTCCACGCGAAGGTAACAAAACTCAGCCATTTAATGCTTGCAAATGCTTGCAGTGCGCCGCTCTGCCAGCGTCGACTTTTACGACTGCATCACGCGGATGGGGGCAGCGAAAATATAACCTCGCCCGCGTGCAGCACGAATCGGCGATTCATCCGCCGAGGCTGTTTCGATTTTCTTGCGCAGGCGGCTGAGGGCGACTTCAAGCCGGCGATAGTCGAAATCAGGTTCAGGGTGTCCCATCGCAACCGCCAGCGCCTCACGCGATACCGGATCGGGCGCGGCTGCAATCAGGCACTTGAGAAGATCCATTTCTGTCGCGTTAACCGCGACCGTTTCGCCGGCAGGTGAGCAAATCGACAGGGTATCGGGAATGAGCGACCATGCCTCGGTTGCCCGTGCCGGAACTGCCAGCCGCCGCTGCACGCTGTGCAAGGTGGCAACCAGTTCGCG
>CAJBIL010000409.1 GCA_903953145.1 uncultured beta proteobacterium | reverse complement strand
CCAGTGCCTGGCCGAGACGATCCATAAACAGGCTACGGTTTGGCAGCCCCGTGAGCGGATCAAAGCTGGCCAGAAAGCGCAAACGTGCCTCGGCCAGCTTGCGCTCTGTAATATCCTGGAAAGCGCCGATCAGTTGCCTGGATTGCCCGTTCTCATCAAAGGTGGCTTCGCCGACGACCTGCAAGGTACGCAGCTCACCATCATGGCGCAGCAGGCCGAATTCGATGTTGAAGTTGGCATTTTGCGTGTAATCGGCGGCAAAGATTTCAAGCAGTGCAGCACGGTCTTCAACCGGCACCAGCGCCGCCAGCGCAGAACGCGTGGCAGGCAAGGCATTATGGGCGATACCAAAAATCCGCCCGACCTGTGGCGACCAGTCGAAACGATCTTTTTGCACATCGAACTCCCAGCCGCCAACGCCTGACATTTCCTGGGCTTTAGTCAGCAGCCGGCCGTTTTTCCAGAGCTGGCGAGCCATTTTGTTTAACGATCCGGCCAGCTCGCCGATCTCATCCCGCGAAATGAGCGGGATAACGTAATCGAGCCGCCCATCGGCAAACTTCCGCGCAGCCAGACTCATTTCGGTGAGCGGCGCCGACAAACGACGGGAAAACAGCGCGCTGAATACCGCAGCAATCAGAAATGCGCCAAGCGCGGCGGCCATGCCGAGGGTGTAAAGCAATTCAAGTGCGTTGCGCCACATGGTGCCCAGCAATGAAGACACACGCTCTGCCGAGGAAGCAAAAGCATTTTCGGCGAGTATCACGCGCGCGTAGCCGATCAATTGTGCATCGCGTCTGATCGAAAAAGACAAACCGACGCTACCGGGCAAGCCAGGCTCGCCGGGAAAGCTGTAAATATGCGGATAAATCAGGTCAAACTGGCCAATCCGATCATCATCAATCCGTTTGCCGTAACCCGGATTCTCCGGTGTGCCATCGGTCAGAATAATGCCGTTTTTATCAACAATCTCGAAGCGCCGGACGGGCAACCAGGCGCTGAACTCGGCAATTTCAACGTTAAGGGTCGAAATATCAAGCTGATGCAGTGGATTGAACAAACGCCGGCTCAGATACTCAGCGGTGGCGGTCAGGGACTCCTGCTGGTCGAGAATCAGGTGGTATTTGAGCTCTTTTTGCAGTTGCTGGCGAAACTGCTCGCCATCCTTGAGCAGCAGCGCACCAACCACGAGCAGCATCAGCAGCGCACCGGAAAGCAAGGCGCCCGATAAATAAATCGCATAGCGCGTGTTCAGCCTCATTCGCCGAACCTCGCGCGCGCAGCAGCCAGTCGCCAGTCTTTGATCGACGTTTTGTCATCCGCACTCAACGGGTCAAAACGACGAATCCGCCCGGCCTGCTGCAAGGCTTGCAAGCCGGCCGGGTTGTCATGCATATTCAGAAGTACGCGCTGCACGGCCTCATTGTGTGCGGCCGGCAGCCCGATGCGAGACGACAGCAGCCAGCGCAGAATCGGCGCGGTGGTGTGAATAATCCGCAACTCCTGGCGCAAGGCAGTCGGCAGACCTTCCCAGTCCTCCGTGTTGAAGGCACCGGCTTCAGCCTGACCACGATCAACCCAGTAAGCCTGATTCGATTCAGTCACTGCCAGCACATAGCGCACGCTTTTGGGCCCGCCTTTGCCGTTGCCCATGAGTTGCACATCCATCCCCTGCTGGCGCAGCACGATCTTGGGCAGGGCATAAGCCGTTGTTGAGCGCGGCGACTCAAGCGCCAGCGTCTTGCCAGCCAGATCACGCAAATGCTGAATCCGGCTGGACTGACGCACAAAAAAGACGGTGCGTGTCTCACGACGCCCTTTGCGCCACGCAGCCAGAGAAGGTTCAACCAGCGCGCGGTCGGCATTGATACGGAAATTCGACATCATGCTTTCCAGTATGAAATCGACTTTACGGGTACGAATCAACTGGGCCAGTTGAGCAAGATCCCCGGCAATCCTTAGCTCGCCTAACGCAATCCCCTGCAAATCAAGCTCGCTACGCAAGTATTCAAGGAACGGCGCATATTGCGTCAGCACATAGTCAGGCTGATTGGCGCGCTCACTGACCACGCCAAGATGCAATGTCGGGCGCTCCGGCAGGTTCGCTTCATTGATGGCCGACGCCAGCGTGGGCCAAACCACGCCCATCCCGGCCAGCAAGATGAGAAGCCGGCGCCTGACAGGCAATATCAGTGCGGTGCCCATCAGAACAGCTCAACGCCACCCGCACTGCTCATCGCCATCGGGCTTGGCATACGGAAGCGCTGAATGGATTGTCGCAAGGCGCCAGCCAGCCCTTCAAGCACGCGGGCAGAGCTCGCGGTGCCCTCCAAGGCTCGGGTGTTCTGCATGGTCGCCTGCGAGATACGGGCAATAAACTGAGCGATTTCCTCCGACTCGGCACTCTGCGCGGCAATGGCGGTACTGATATTGCTACTCGCCGCCTCAACCGCCCGTGCACCATCGCGGATACCCCGAATCGACTCCGACGCACTGTGCGCCAGCGCAACGCCCTGCTGCACACGCCCTGCCCCGTCGCGCACCGCGCGTACCGTTTCCCCCGAAATTTTCTGTACCCGGTCGATCATCTCGGCGATCTGCTGCGTTGACTTTGTCGTGCGTTCAGCCAGTTTGCGTACCTCGTCGGCCACCACGGCAAAACCACGGCCACTTTCACCAGCCCGCGCGGCCTCGATTGCCGCGTTAAGCGCCAGCAGATTGGTCTGCTCGGCAATTTCACTAATCACGCGAACAATGGCTGAGATTTGCTGCGATTCATGTTCCAGCTTGTTTAGATGCTCGGCTGCGTCGTGAATACTTGAGGCCATCAGGCCAATTTCGGTCGTTGAGTTCTGAATGATATTGGCGCCGTGGCTCGATAGATTGCCCGCATTGTTCGCCAGCTCACGGGCGTTCTGGGCAGACAGCGAGATATCGGCGATCCGGCCGGCCAGTTTGCGAATCGACCCGCTGACCTGATTCGCCGACTGCTCCTGCTCTTGCGAACTACGCGAGACGGCCAGCGAGGCTTCGGCAAAAGACAATGAAGCCGAAGTCAGCGCATGCGCACTGTCCACCAGGTTTTCAATCAAGGCGCGGAACTCGCGGGTGACGTGGTTCATTGCTTTGGCCACCTGTTGCAACTCATCCTGCCCCTCGACTCGAAACTCAACGGTCATGTCACCTGTCGCCAACTGCTCGGCGCTTTGCCGCAGGCTGCCAATCGACTGAAGCATTTGCCGATAGACCAGGAAAAACCCGTAAATAGCCAGTGCGAGTGGCAGCAGTGACGCGCCCATGCTCAATACAAGCACTTTTTGCTCGCTCGCCAGCCGCTCTTGCAGGCGGTACTCGAAAGCGCTGTTGAGGGCGGTATTCAGATCACGCAGGGTCGCAGCCGGCTGGCGAAATACAGCGGCCACTTCGCTACGGGTATAAGCGGCATTGGATACCGCCAAGCCATAGGCAACTGTCTGTGCCAGTTCAATCTCGCCGGAAAGCCGCTTGGCCAATTCGCCGACGGCGCCTTCGGCCTGCGCACGTTCAATGCCCGAAAGGAGCTCGCGATGCTTGTCCAGCGCGCGGGCAATGGAACCGGCGATTAGCACCTTGCTTTTGTCACCGGCAGAACCTTCGAGAATCGCCAGATCAATCAGCACCTCGACCCGGGCCAATTGCTCAAGGATGTTCGGAATGCCATCAATCACGGCCGCCGCGAAATAATGCGTTTTCAGATCGCTATCCGGAATCAGGCCAAATCGGTCAGAAACCGCCTTTTGATATGCCAACGCCAGATCAATCGGCTCGCTGATCAACGGAAATGATTTTTGCAGCTTGCGCCCGGCAAAGTCTTCAGGCGTCAACCGGCTTGCCGTATCGACACTGCCATTGAGCAATTGCCAGACAGAAGTCATGTGTGCATCCGGCACAAAACCGGCATGCACCCCGGCCAGGGTGCCGGCTTGCTGCTCGACCGACTGCGCAGCGCGCGTCAAAGTTTCGGCTGGTTGAGTATCGCCACCGGCTGCGGCAAGCAGGCTTGCGCGCTGTGCCCGCCTCGCTTCAATGAAGGTCTGGACCGCCGGCATCACCCGCAGCGCGCTGATCTGCGAACGGGTCACCTCGATACTGCGCAGATGGCTCCATACCAGCTCACCGAGCAAAACAGCCACTGCGATTGCCGAGAGAATGGCGATCAGTGCAAACTTTCCACGAAAACCAAGTCGACTGACCAAACCCTGAAAAAGCATGACGTACTCCAATATTCGAACGCAACGCGATGCTGCGTCGCAACAT
>CAJBIL010000408.1 GCA_903953145.1 uncultured beta proteobacterium | reverse complement strand
TTCAACCACCACGACCGAGCCGTCAACCATCAAACCGATGGCGATGGCCAGACCACCGAGTGACATCAGGTTGGCCGAAATCCCCAGCTTGTTCATCGCTACAAAGGTGAGCAGGGGCGTTAGCACCAGTGTTGCAACAACGATCAGCGACGAGCGTACATCGCCGAGGAAGAGGAAAAGCACCACCACCACCAGCAGCACGCCTTCAAGGAGCACCTTGGTGACAGTCCACAGTGCGGCATCAACCAGTTCGGAACGATCATAGTAGGCGACAATTTTCAGGCCGTCCGGCAACATGCCTTTGGCGTTGATGTCATCGACCCGCGCCTTGATCTTGCTCACCACCGCCTTCGCGTTGCCGCCGGAGAGCATCAGTACCACGCCCCCCACCGACTCGGTGTTGCCGTTCTTGATCAGCGCACCCTGACGCACCTCGTGGCCGATCTGCACCTCGGCAACATCACGCACGTAGACCGGCACACCGTCTTTTTCCTTGTGCACGATGACGCGTAAATCGTCCAGATCCTTGACCAGACCAACGCCGCGAATCAGATACTGCTCGGCAAACTGCGGCAGCACCCCCCCGCCGGCATTGGCGTTATTGCGCCCCACGGCCTGATACACATCGGCGATACTCAGGCCGAAATGGTGCAGCCTGTCCGGGTTGACCAATACCTGATACTGCTTGGCAAAGCCGCCCTGCGAGTTGATCTCGGCCACACCGGGAATCGAGCGTAGCAGCGGGCGCACCACCCAGTCCTGCGCGGTGCGGCGTTGCATCAATTCCTCTTCGGTCAGTGCGCGGTCACCATCATCCGGGCGCTCCAGCGTGTATTGATAAACCTCGCCCAAGCCGGTCGATACCGGCCCGAGTACCGGCGAGATGCCCGGTGGCAGGCGTGTGCCAACTTCGAGCAAACGCTCCATGACCAGTTGCCGGGCAAAGTAGAGATCGGTTTTGTCACTAAACACCAGCGTGATCAGCGACAGGCCGGGTTTGTTGAGCGAACGCATTTCCTCCAGACCGGGCAGGCCGGTCATCGCCACTTCAAGCGGCACGGTGGCAAAACGCTCAACTTCTTCCGGCGAGCGCCCTGGCGCTTCGGTGGCGATCTGCACCTGAATATTGGTGACGTCGGGGAAGGCGTCGACCGACAATTTGCGTGCTGCATCCAGTCCGAAGAAAAAGAGGATGGCTGCAATCACCGCAACGATGAGGCGCTGCGCGAGCGCGCCACGAACTAGGGATTCAATCACGATCCTTCCATTTCCTTGCGATTACGTTCGTTATTGAGGTGGAAAGCGCCATCGACGACGATCTTTTCATCGCCCTTCAGCCCCGACATGACGACTCGCTGCCCGGCTTGCTCCGGCCCGAGCTTGACCTTGGTCAGGCGGAAAGCCCCATCGCCCAGCGCGACAAAAACGTGATCCTCGTCGTTTTCGCGTACCACGGCGCTGGCCGGCAACACCAGCCGCTCAACCGACTTGGCTTCGATCAGCATGGACGCAAGCATTGCCGGCTTCAGGCGGCCATCGCTGTTGTCGAGCTCTGTGCGCACCAGCACGGTTCGCGTATCCGGGTTGATTGTTTGCCCGACAAAGATCAGCTTACCGACCAGTTTTTCGTTACCCAGCGCCGGCACCTCAATGCTCACCGACTGCCCGACCTTGACCTGATTGACCTGTTGCTCCGGCACTTGCGCCACCGCCCACAGACGCGACAAATCGGCCACCACAAATAGCGCATCAGCCGGCTGAACAACCTGCCCGAGTGCCAGTTTGCGCTCAACCACAAAGCCATTGAGGGTAGAGACAACCGGCGTGACTGAGTTGATCGTGCCCTGTTTTCCAAGGCGCTCAATAGCTGCCGGCGATACCCCAAGGAGTTGCAGCTGATCAGCGGCGGCGCGGGTTTCGGCGGTAGAAATCAGCAACTCACTCTGTCGACGCTGTAACTCTGCCTGCCCGATGACATCTGCCTCAAACAACGATTTGGCGCGTTCGGCATTACGACGGTTGAGTTCGAGTTGCGCCCGCGCCTTCAAATACGCAAGTTGCTGTGTTGAGAGTTCGCTGCTGTTCAGTTTTGCAAGCATCTCGCCCTTCTTGACCTGCTGGCCAAGCAAAACATCAATTTCGGTGACGCGGCCGGTAATGGTTGCGCCAATGCGAGCCAAACGCTGCTCGTCAAAGTCGATGCGCCCGGCTACGCGCAGCGTTTCGGCCACCGGCTGCGTGCTGACCGGTGCCAGTTTCAGCTGCGCAATGAGCGCCGGTGACGGCGCAACCCGTGTTGGATCAGCCGGCGGCGCGGCGGCAGTCTTTTTGTCGTCCTTGCCACATCCGGCAAGCACTAAGGCTGTCAGCAATAAACAGAGTGTCTTTTTCATTCCTTGCTACCCCCGGGCGTTGCCCGTAGTCTTTCAATTTCAACCCAGGCCGTCGCCAACTCGTAGCGCGCGGCAATCAATTCAGTGCGTACCGCACGGAACACCCGTTGTGCGTCCAGCACCTCCAGAAAACTGCGTTCGCCAAAACGGTAAGCGGCTGAGGCCACCTTAAACGCGGCTTCGGCCTGCCGGAGAATGCCTGATTCCAGCGCAGTCGCTTGCGTCTGGGCAATTTCGTATTGCTGATAGGCCACTTCCAGCGCCTGATCCAGCGAGAATTGCTGTGCCTCCAGCTCATTGCGAGCCCGTGAGAGTTGGGCGGTCGCTTCGCCAACCTGCCCACTGCGCCTGTCCCAGAGCGGGATCGACACCACCACGCCAAATTTTGAGGCGCGAATGTCCGGGTCTTGATCCATGCTGGCTTTGAGCGCCAAGCTTGGCAGGCGCTGCGCGCGCTCCAGTTCGAGTTGTCGCTGGGCGCGCTGCATTTCAGCACGGCTACGCGCCAGATCGGGGCTGGACTCGGAGATTTCCTGACGCACGGTCGCCAGCGGCGTGAGCGCCGGCACATCTTGTAGGCGGCTGCTCAGCTTGAACTCAGCCGGTAGCGCCCCGCCTACCGCCTGGCGCAACAAGGAGCGTGACTGCTCAAGCCGAAATCCTGCCGCTTGCGCAGTTTTTTGTGCGTTCAGCGATTCTGCATCGGCCTTGATCAGCTCAAAACGTGCCGCCTCGCCGGATTCCACGCGCAAAGAAATTTTTGAACGGATGCTTTCCATCAGTTTGGCATCTTCGAGCGCATTGATTTGCTCTGCCTCGCGGCGCAGGACTTCAAAGTAGCGGGCGCGCAAACGGGCTACCAGGTCGGCTGCAAACATGCGTGAGCCTGCTGTTGCCGACTCCAGCCCCGCCTCGGCCGCGCCAATTCTGGCCGAACGCCGCCAGGGCAGATCAATCGGCTGGGTCACGGTGACGCTGCGCACATCACCGGGATTAGCCCCAGGGCTGCGGGCGTGTGCCGTTCCGCTCAGATACTCCAGTTCCGGGTTGGGAAAGGCGCCTGCGCTATCCACGGCAAAGCGGGCGGCTGTCACCTGATCGCGTGACGCCATGACCGCACGGCTCGACGACATGGCCAGCGTTTCAAGGCTCGCCAAATCGTAGGCTGGCTGTGCAAACGCCAGAGAGGCGGTCAAGCCAAAAGTTAAAGCAACTATTTTTGTGCAAGTCATCTTTGAGGGAAATATAAATATGGATTTTTTCAAACCAAACGATGCTGTTCGGTGCTTCGGCGCAGACTTTCAATCAGCCAGATCCGGCAGATATGAATATCGGTACGCATTATCTGACCTGTTCATGAAAATAAAGATCCATGTTATGCAAAAGAAACACATCGCACCAGTCGAATGTTGTGAATAGATACATCGAATTTATCGATGTATCTATGGTTTCTCAATGCGGGAATTTAGTGCCAATCGACCCTCTGTGGCGCCTGACTAACTGGCAGGTACCGTAGCTGGTACGGGCGTTATGGGCTGCCTGGGAGGCAGCCGGGCTTGTCTAGCCGGGAATCCTGACGACGCAGTTTTTCCCTTGGTGCTTGGCCTGATAGACCGCATCGTCGACGCGCCGAACGAAATCGCGGGTGTTCTCGGCGGCTAAATATTCGGTTACGCCAATGCTGACGCTGCTGTGAATGATTTCGCCCGAGCCGAGCGGTAGCGGGGTCTTGGCAAATGCTTCGCGTAGCCGTTCGCCAAGCATTTCCGCTGCTTCAATGCTGGTCTCAGGCAGTAACACGGTGAATTCCTCACCGCCATAACGATAGGCGGTATCCGCTGCACGCAGGCAGCTTTTGATCACTTCAGACAGCGTTTGCAGGGCGCGGTCGCCTTCAAGGTGGCCGTGGTTGTCGTTCAGTTGTTTGAAATTGTCGACGTCGAGCAGTAAAAGTGAGAGTGGGCGGTGATAGCGTGTGGCGCGTTCGATTTCACTACCCAGACGTTCGTAAAAATGGCGCGAGTTGTAGAGCATGGTCAGGCCATCGGTGATGCTCAGTGTGCGGAACTTGCTTTCGCTCTCACGCAGCGCCTGCTCGGCGCGTTTTTGCTCGGTAATGTCTTGCAGGGTTTCAATGGCGCCGATGAATTTGCCATTGGTGTCGCGAAGCGGTGCGGCGGTAAAGAATAGCCAGCGCCCGTCCTTGCCGAAATGCGGGAAGAAATCCTCTGCTTCAAAGGCGCCGCGAATCAGCGCCGACGGCCGGAATTTTCCATGATAAAAACGATCAACATCCTGCTCAATGGCGCCGCTGATGATCAGGTCGGCCATCAGCGGTCGCTCGGACGGGTAAAACGCCCGCCATTGCTCACGGGTCCCCACCACATCGCAGGCTGCGACGCCGGTCACGACTTCGCAGGCACGGTTCCAGTGCGTGACCCGGTGCTCATGGTCAATCACAAATGTCGGCACCGAGCTGCCATCGACGATTTGAGCAAGGAAACTGCGGCTTTCCTGGAGAGCAGCTTCGGCCTGTCGCCGAACGGTGACATCCTGTAGCGTTTCGATCACGCCAAGCAAACGACCTTTAGCATCGCGTAATGGCGCTGCGGTGAAGAAGAGCCAGCGGCCGTCGCCACCGATTCCAGGGAAAAAATCTTCGGCTTCAAACGCACCTTCGATCAGCGTCGATTCACGGAATTTATTATGGTAATAGCGTTCAATACTGTCATCGAGCGAACTATTGAGAATCAGGTCGGCAAGGGTCGGTCGCTGACTGGGATAGAAGGCGCGCCATTGATCCTGGCTGCCCAGCATCCGGCTGGCTGGCAGCCCTGAAATCCCTTCCAGCGCCTGGTTCCAATGAATAATCGTGTGCTGGCAGTCGAGGACGAAGATCGGGATCGGGCAGCAGTCAATGCCTTCAGCCAGCATGAAACCGGCTGAGTAGCCGGATTCTCCGGGGGTACCGGCTTGCTTGCAGATGTCGTCGAACGTTCCGGTGGGCTTGCCTGTATCCGGTAGGTCGTCGCCTGAGTTGCTGAACATGAGAGCTCGCCCAAGATAGGTTCCCTACTATCCACCCGTTGCG
>CAJBIL010000407.1 GCA_903953145.1 uncultured beta proteobacterium | reverse complement strand
CTGCTTGCCATCCTGAAGCACCGGAAAACTATGCTGGAGCAGCGGCGAACATGTCTCGGTGGCGAACACCGGGGAAGCGAATGCAGCGCCAAGCAACAACGTTGCAAAAATTTTCGTAGATTTTTTTGCAAAAACTCGGGATTCATTCGCTTTGTCCATGACAAAGTCAGTTCCAGCGCGCACAGGCGAAGGTTTCAAGGCTTTTTGTTTGAGCAGGCCAAGCTGCCCCCGTTTGCCAATCTCTGCACAAGGCTTGAGTACAGCGGCCATCAGAAAGGCTTGTATGCGTTGAAGTATAATATTGTTCATGTTTTGTCCTAGACAGATTAAAGACACAAGCCTAAGATAGGCGTCAT
This sequence comes from uncultured beta proteobacterium, assembly GCA_903953145.1. Taxonomy (GTDB): domain Bacteria; phylum Pseudomonadota; class Gammaproteobacteria; order Burkholderiales; family Rhodocyclaceae; genus CAJBIL01. The sequence continues at coordinate 4,698 of CAJBIL010000407.1, read as the reverse complement.
GTTGAAAACTGTCAAGCAATCATCGAATATTTGTCCAAGACAATAATAATGCAACCTTCAATGAATATTGGCGCTGTCGAGCGCGACACTGGTCTGGGCAAAGACACCCTGCGCGTCTGGGAGCGTCGCTATGGTTTTCCGCTGCCGGATCGCGATGACAAAGGTGAACGCCTCTACCCGGCTGACCAGGTGGCGCGTCTGCGGGTGATCAGGCGCCTGATGGATCAGGGCTATCGCCCCGGGCGCCTGCTGGCTGCCAGCGAGGCAGAACTGGCCGAACTTTCTGCGCCGCCGGTACCCGTCAACGCCACACCCCTGGTCGAAAACAGCTTGCTGTTGCAAACGCTCGCACTGATCCGGCAACACGACGTTCCCGGCCTGCGCCAGACGCTTGAACAGGCGATGATGCGCCAGGGATTACAGGGATTTGTGCTGAACACGATTGCGCCACTCAACCATGCCGTTGGCGAGGCATGGACACGTGGCGAACTGGAAATTTTTGAGGAGCACCTTTACTCAGAGCAGATGCAATCCCTGTTGCGCCGGGCGATTGGCAACCTGACCCAAGCCACAGGGCAGCCGCGCATCGTCCTCACCACCGTTCCTGAAGAACAGCACATACTCGGCCTGCTGATGGCCGAGGCATTATTTGCACTGGATGGCGCAAGCTGCTTTTCGCTTGGTACGCAAACACCGCTACTCGACATCCGCATGGCGGCACAGGCACAAACGGCGGATATTGTCGCCATCTCGTTCTCAGCGGCTTTTCCCGCACGCCAGATGGCTCCGTTGATCAGCCAGTTGCGCACGCTGCTGCCGGAGAACATCGAGTTATGGATTGGCGGCGCCGGCGCTAATCGCATCCCGGCGCAACCTGGCGTCATTCTGCTCTGCGGACTGCAAGACGCACTGAGCGCACTCGCCAACTGGCGGCAGAAACGGGCTCAGCCCGCAGACGGGCTTTGAAAACAGCAGTAACGCAAAGCACGAAGCGCACGCTGAAATCTTGTAAAATCGTCCGCTCTGAATGGAGCGCCCAATGCACTACGCCCCCCCTGATTTTGAACACAAGATCGTCGCCCCCGAACAACTCGTTGAGCGCGTCAGCTTGCTTGACCGGCCGCTGGTCTTTACCAACGGCTGTTTCGATATCCTGCATCGCGGCCATGTCACGCTACTTGGACAGGCACGCTCGCTGGGGGCCTCAATGATCGTGGCGCTGAATAGCGATAGTTCAGTCAAACGTCTGGGTAAAGGCGATGATCGCCCGGTCAACACGCTGGCCGACCGACTGGCCGTGATGGCCGCACTGGAATGCGTTTCGCTGGTAACCTGGTTTGACGAAGACACGCCACTCGCACGCATCCTCGATTGCCGACCCGATATCCTGGTCAAAGGTGGCGATTGGCCGGTAGAAAAAATCGTCGGGAACCACGAAGTCAGCAACTGGGGAGGCCGTGTCGTTTCGATTCCGTTCATCCACCAGAAATCGACTACGGCATTGCTCGAGAAAATTCGCCGGCTATAGAGGCTCAATCACCCGGTCAGAGCGGCCTTGAGCGATTGAACTTCTTCTTCCGATTCGAAAAGCAGGGTTTTAATCGCCTCGGCATCCAGCACGCCGGCCAGTGAAGCGAGGTCAACGACCGTTTCACCGAACGCCGGATCACGCCAGCCACCCAGCGTATTGGCCAGTTTGTTAGCAACGAAAAGAACATCAGCCAGCGTTTTTACTTCGCTGACCGGACGCTCGATTTCATGCTCCTGAACCGCCACCAAGACATCCTCACCCAGGCCCATCGCCGCCAGCAAAGCATGGCCGATATTGTCGTGCCACTCGACCAGCAACTGATGCAACTCGGCCTTGTTTTCGATCAATTCAGGGAAATTGGCGGCGCGTGAAAGCAGGTAGAAAACGCCAATATCGTGCACCAGGCCGGCAAACATCGCCTCATCCGGGTTGATCCGCGCCATTTTTTTGGCCAGCACGCGACAGAGCGCCGCGACGTGCATCGAGTGCTCCCAAAGCCGATGCGATAAGCCCTCGAAGGCAGCCATTTTTTTTGACCCGAGCACCTGCTCCATGGCCACGGCAAACGAAACACTGCGCACCGCCTCCATCCCGACCCGGCTGATCGCGCTTTTAACGTCGGCAATTGCCCGCCCGGAGGGATTCATGGCGACCGAATTGGACATCCTGATCACCTTGGCGCTCATCATCGGCTCGGCGCCAACCAGCTTCGCCAGCTGATCAACCGTCAAGTTCGGGTTCTTCAGCGCGGCACGTACCTGAAATGTAATGTCCAGAAATGTCGGAAACGACACTACCTCGCCGGAAAGATCACGGGCGACATCTTCAAGAATGCGGAAACTGAGTGGATTATCCATGGCCTAAAATCTCACAGAAAAGCGTGACACTGCAACGCCGCGAATTCTGCCTTAAAAAGCGGGGGAGCGGTAAAGCGCGTTAATGCCAAGCGAACGACAACTACGCTTGCTACCAAAACGAGAGGAAAAGGATTGATACAGAATAGATACAAAAAAACCGGCAGAAGCCGGCTTTTTTGACCAAACGGACGAAACCGCATTTTCAGAACGGAATATCGTCATCCATATCTTCAAAGCTGGGGGCTTTTTTTGCGGGAGCAGCACGCGCCGCACCCGAAGCCCCGCCAAAGGAGGCGCCGGATCCACTGGACGACGAAGGCATGCTGCCGCCGTACTCGGCTTCACCACCGGACGAAGCACCCGCCCCCGAACGCCCACCAAGCATCTGCATTTCGTTCGCTTCAATCTCGGTCGTGTAGCGTTCCTGGCCTTCCTTGTCCTGCCACTTGCGGGTACGGATTCGACCTTCGACGTAGACCGCTGATCCTTTCTTCAGATACTGACCGGCGATTTCTGCCAGCTTGCGGTAGAACACAACGCGGTGCCACTCGGTGATTTCCTTCTTCTCGCCGCTCGCCTTGTCCTTCCACGATTCTGTGGTTGCCAGACGGATGTTCGCGACGGCGTCGCCGTTGGGCATGTAGCGGGTTTCGGGATCGGCACCCAGATTGCCGACGAGAATCACTTTGTTGACCGAAGCCATGTTGCCTCCCTGAATGGTGTTTGAAGAAATATTATAAAGGTTTTGCCGATGCCGGCTTGGCGCGGGGCGGCGGCATGGTCATCGTCACCCCAAGCAACATCCAGACGACCGCAACTGCTGCACAGGCCAGCCAGACAGCCTCTGCACCGGCGAACTTGGCCAGCGCGCCACCGAGTACGCCGCCGAGAAACAGGCCAAGCGATTGCGTGGTGTTATAGACGCCGAGTGCTGCGCCCTTGGCGTGCGGCGGTGCGATGCGCGAGATCAGCGAGGGCTGGGTTGCTTCAAGCACATTGAAGGCGATAAAAAAAAGCGTCATCCAGAAAGCCAGCGCGTAAGCGCCCTGACCAAAAAAACCGAAGCCAAGCTGAACGGCAACCAGCAGCGCAATCGCGGCGTTGAAAACCAGCTTCATCTTGCCGTGTTTTTCGGCTGCAATAATCGCCGGCACCATGAAAACGAAAGACAACAAGACGGCGGGCAGATATATTTTCCAGTGCTCGGCAACTGGCAGTGCGCCGGTACTGACCAATGCCGAAGGCACCAGCACCCACATCGCCGTCTGCATCAGATGCAGGGCAAAAACCCCGAAATTCATGCGCAGCAATTGTGGGTGAGTCAAGACTTCAACAAAGCTCGGCCACCCCGGTTGGCGGGGTATCGCTGGTGCTGCCGGCACGACCTTGAGTACGACGAAGATGGCGATTAAAGCAAGAATGCCGGTCAGCGCGAAAATACCGGGCATGCCGATAGTGGCGTAAAGCAGTGGCGCACCGACCATCGATAGCGCGAAAACGAGGCCGATGGAGGAGCCGATCATCGCCATCACCTTGGTGCGATGCTGCTCACGCGTTAAATCAGCCGCCAGCGCCGTTACAGCAGCCGAAATAGCGCCGGCGCCCTGCAACACGCGGCCAATGATGATGCCGTAGATGTCACCAGCCATCGCCGCCACGAAGCTGCCGATCACGAACAGCACCAGCCCGAAAACGATCACCGGCTTGCGTCCGAAGCGATCCGATGCGCTACCGTAAGCAATTTGCAGGCAGGCCTGCGTCAAACCGTAAGCGCCCAGCGCGAAACCAACCATTGCCATGTCGTTACCGCCCGGCAAGTCTTTGGCGTAAATCGAGAATACGGGAAGAATCAGAAATAGCCCGAGCATGCGCAGCGCAAAAATCGCCGCAAGGCTGATGCCGGCGCGCTTTTCATCGGCGCTCATCGCGTCTGGATTGGTAGGTGACATTTGGTTTGGTGCAGGACTGCGGAATTGCGTATATTAACAGGTTTGCCCCAGCCTTCAGGTCAGCCCCGATGGACGAAACCAACGTTATTAAAATTCGCGGCGCACGCACGCACAACCTGAAAAACATCAATCTCGACCTGCCGCGCAACCGGCTGATCGTGATTACCGGGCTCTCCGGCTCAGGCAAGTCCTCGCTCGCTTTTGACACCCTCTATGCCGAAGGGCAGCGCCGCTATGTCGAATCGCTCTCGGCGTATGCGCGGCAGTTTCTGCAACGCATGGAGAAGCCTGATGTCGATCTGATCGAGGGATTATCGCCGGCCATCTCCATCGAGCAGAAGGCGACCAGCCATAATCCGCG
>CAJBIL010000406.1 GCA_903953145.1 uncultured beta proteobacterium | reverse complement strand
CGGCGGGTGGGCGACAAGGTGGCGTTGCAAGGCAACCTCGACCCCAACGTGCTGTTCGCCTCGCCGGACAAAATCGCCGCTGAAGCCAAAAAAGTGCTCGACAGCTACGGCCCGGGCGATACCGGCCATGTGTTCAATCTCGGCCATGGTATTTCACAATTCACCCCGCCGGATCATGTGACGACGCTGGTTAAAACGGTGCACGAGTACAGCAAAGCCTTGCGCAACAACAGTAAATAACGGGAAATAAAAAGAAATAAATTTTTAGTTTCCTGTTGACTTATGCACAGAGACGCCGGCCCCGTCACAAAATTGTCGCAACTCCCTTGTAAATCAAGGGCTTTTTATTAAATATTTGATTATTAACGATTTTTTAGGCGCTGAATTTTTTGGCAAAGTGTTGGAAACCCTGACAGGCAGGCCACTTGAGCCCCTGTTTAGCAGTTCATCCACAGACTTATCCACAGAAATTGTGAACAACTAAAAATTTGTCAATAAGTGAATGAGTTACGTTGTTTTCCAAGAACCGGCGCGAGCTTTGATCGCTAACTAAGCCCTTGCCAATCTTCAGTTACCGCTGGTTTCTATTACGAACGTCATAGACAGGCCCCGATGCAAATCGCACGCGTCGCGCTCGACGTTCCTCTGCACCGTTTCTTTGACTATCTCGTCGCCGGGCAGGATGCTTTGACGGCTGCAGATATCGGCTGTCGGGTGCGTGTGCCGTTCGGGCGGCGCTCGAAAATCGGTGTGATTGTTGATGTGCTCGCTGAAAGCGAGCATCCGCTGGCGCAGCTAAAACAGGTCGAAGAGATTCTGCGCGATTTGCCGGCGCTACCGGCAGACTGGTTCCGTCTGACCGAGTTCTGTGCCGCGTATTATCAGGCGCCGCTCGGCGACGTGATGCTCAGCACACTGCCGGCCGGCTTGCGGCGGATTGATCCACCCAAAGCACGTCCCGCCAAGCCGCCCGGCAAGTTCCCGCCGGCACAGATTGCCCCGGCATTAACGACCGAACAACAGGACGCGCTGGCGCGTATTGCCTCGGCTGGCGAAGGTTTCAACGCCTATCTGCTGCACGGTGTGACCGGCAGCGGCAAGACCGAGGTTTATCTGCGCCTTGTCGAAAGTTGCCTGGCCGCCGGGCGACAGGCTTTGTTGCTGGTGCCTGAAATTAATTTGACGCCACAGCTTGAGGCGCGTGTTGCAGCGCGTTTCCCCGAGGCCGGGCTGGTAAGCCTGCACAGCGAATTGACCGAGGCCGCGCGCAGCCGTAACTGGCGGGCGGCGCTCGAAGGGCGGGCGCGCATCGTGCTCGGTACGCGTCTTGCCGTATTTACGCCACTCCCTGCACTGGGTCTGATTGTTGTTGATGAAGAGCATGATGCTTCCTTCAAGCAGCAGGACGGCATGCGATATTCGGCGCGTGATGTGGCGGTTTTTCGCGCGCGCGAGCGGGGCGTGCCGATTGTCCTTGGTTCGGCGACGCCCTCGCTCGAAAGCTGGGCAAACGCCACCGATAGCCGCACCCGTGGCCGTTACATCCTGCTCACCCTGCGTGAACGGGCGGTTGAAAATGCACGTTTGCCGGCCGTTCAGCGCATCGACACGCGGCTTGAGAAGCTTCAGGATGGACTTTCGGGCGCTTTGCTGCTGGCCATTGAGAAGCGTCTGGCGCGCGGCGAACAGAGCCTCGTTTTCCTTAATCGCCGGGGTTATGCGCCGGTGCTGGCCTGCGCTTCCTGCGGCTGGACTTCCCGGTGCACGCGCTGCGCCGCCAATCTGGTGCTGCATCTGGCAGACCGTCGCCTGCGCTGCCACCATTGTGGCTTTGAAGATCGCATCCCGAAAGCCTGCCCAACCTGCGGCAATCAGGACATTCACCCCTTCGGCCGTGGCACGCAGCGGCTGGAAGAAGTGCTGGCGGCGCGTTTCCCGCAGGCACGCATCCTGCGCGTTGATCGGGATTCCGCCAAAAGCCGTAAACAATGGGAGGTGCTGGTCGAGAAAATTCACGCTGGCGAGGCTGATATTCTGGTCGGCACGCAAATGCTGGCCAAAGGGCACGACTTCCCGAAGCTGACGCTGGTTGGCGCGATTGGCCCCGACGCGGCCTTGTTTGCGGCCGACTGGCGCGCCCCGGAGCGGCTTTTTGCCCAGTTGATGCAGGTTGCCGGGCGCGCCGGCCGTGCTGCGCTACCCGGCGAAGTCCTGATTCAAACCCAGTTTCCCGAGCACCCCTTGTACGCTGCGATGGTGCGTCATGACTACCCCGAATTTGCCGCACAGCAACTTAAGGAGCGCGAGCAGGCGGGTTTCCCGCCCTACGCCTTTCAGGCGATGCTGCGCGCCGAAGCGCCGCAGATGGCTACTGCCCTCGCCTTTCTCGCGGCCGCCCGCGCATGGCCCGAAGCGCCCGCGCATGGCGATGTGATGCTTTACGATCCGGTTCCCATGCGTCTGGCCCGCCGTGCCAACTTCGAGCGTGGTCAGCTGCTCGTTGAGTCCCCGTCGCGACGCGCCTTGCAGGTGTTTCTCCCCGCGTGGCTGAGTGCGATAAGCGCGCAAAAATCGCCCTCCCGTTTGCGCTGGCATCTGGAAGTTGATCCGCTGGAATTCTAAAGCTTTGCAAGGGCACTGCCCTGCGAGGCGCATGGATTGGTGATCTAGCACATCAACTGCCTGAAGATGCCCGTAAACATTGGCTCTACAGACTTTTGTGATGCTAGATCACCATTTGGCGAGCCTTCCAGGGCGGGGTGCGTTCAAGCTAAATAGGGCGTAGTATTAAAATGACAGATGGCAGAAGATGTTGGCAATTATCTTCCAGCCATCGAATGACACTCTGCCAAGAGCTCCCATGCGCTTGAATCTCCTTCAGTCGTGTTCGCTCAAGACCCGTGTAACGATGGGGACGCTGGCCATTTTTTTGATGAGTATCTGGGCGCTATCGTTTTACGCCAGCCAGATCTTACGCAAGGATATGGCGCGCTTGCTGGGTGAGCAGCAATTCTCAACCGTCTCGATTCTGGCAACATCAATCAACGCTGAGCTGCAAGAGCGCTTTGCCGTGCTCGAAAAAGTGGCAGAGATCATCAGCCCGGCAGTGCTTGGCGACCAGGTGGCCTTGCAGATATTGCTTGAGCAGCGGCCGGCGTTGCGCAATCTGTTTAATGGCGGCTATATCGCCTATGACCATCAGGCGACGGCGATTGCGGATGTACCGTTCTCGGCGGAGCGGATCGGCCTCAACTATATGGAGATCGACAGCATCGCCATTGCGCTGCGCGAGGGGCGGGCGACCGTCAGCAGCCCCGTGATCGGCAAGAAACTGCTGGCGCCGGTATTCGGTATTACAGTGCCGATTCGCGATATTTTCGGCAAGGTGATTGGCGCGCTGGCCGGGGTGACCAACCTTGGTGAAGCGAATTTCCTCGATAAAGTGATGGACGGCCGCTACGGGAAACGCGGCGGCTATCTGCTGATCGCGCCACAGCAGCGGCTGGTTGTCAGCTCGACCGACAAGTTGCGGATCATGGAAAGCCTCCCCGTTGCCGCCATCGACCCCCTGCTTGACCGGTTCATCGGCGGCTACGAGGGGACAGGCGTGATCGTCAATCCACAGGGTGTTGAGGTGCTGGCCTCGAACAAGCGCTTACCCGTCACCGGCTGGATCATGGTGGCTGTATTGCCGACTGAGGAGGCCTTCGCGCCCATCCAGGAGATGCTGCAACACACATCATGATCGCCACGATTTTCCTGACCCTGCTGGCCGGCGGCCTGACCTGGTGGTTGCTACGGCGCCAGCTGGTGCCGCTCTTTGATACCGCCAGAACGCTGGCAACCTTCTCTGCGGCAACGCAACCCTGGCAGCCCTTGCCGGTCGTCCGGCAGGATGAAATAGGTCAGTTGATCGGTAGCTTCAATCAATTGCTGGAAACCCTCGCGCAACATGAATTTGCCTTGCGCGAGAGCGAGGCATTCGGAACGGCGATTCTGAATTCGGTGTCTTCGCATATTGCCGTGCTGGATGCCGAGGGCGTTATCGTTGCGGTCAACCAGAAATGGCGGAATTTTGCGCTGGAAAATAGCGCAGAAACGGGAACGCCAGCCCGACGCACGGAAATCGGCACCAGCTATCTGCTGATCTGCGAGACCAGCATTGACCCCGCAAATGCGCTTGCGCTCAGTGAGGCAAAGCTAGTGCGTGACGGCATATTGCAGGTTCTGAGTGGCGCGGCGGCGATTTTCCTGCATGATTATCCCTGCCACTCGCCGACCGAGCAGCGCTGGTTCACGATGATGGTGACGCCGCTAACGGCCCAGACCCATGGGGCGGTGGTGGTGCATACCGACATCACCAAGCGCAAGCTGGCAGAAGAGAATCTCCAGCTCGCGGCCAGCGTATTTACGCATGCCCGCGAGGGGATTTTGATTACGGCGGCTGATGGCCTGATTATCGATGTCAATGAAGCCTTCAGCCGGATTACAGGCTATGCCCGCGCTGATGTGATTGGTAAAAACCCGCGCTTACTCGGCTCCGGGCGTCAGGATGCCGCGTTTTATCGCGCATTATGGCAAGCGCTGATCGAACACGGCCACTGGTACGGCGAGATCTGGAATCGCCGCAAAAACGGTGAGGTTTTCGCCACCATGCAGACGATCAGTGCGATCCGCGATGCAGCGGGGGATACCCGGCAGTACGTCGCCTTGTTCTCCGACATCACGGCACTCAAAGAGCACGAGAACGCGCTCGAGCATATTGCCCATTACGACGCGCTGACCGGCTTGCCCAATCGACTGTTGCTGGCCGACCGGCTGCATCAGGCGATGGTACAGACGCAGCGCCATGAGCGGAAACTTGCGGTGGTCTATCTGGATCTGGATGGCTTCAAGGCGGTTAACGACCACCACGGCCACGAAGCCGGTGATCATTTGCTGATCACGCTGGCTGCCCGTATGAAGGAGGTGCTACGCGAGGGCGATACGCTTGCCCGGATCGGTGGCGACGAGTTTGTCGGCATCCTGCTTGATCTGACAGCCCCCGGTGACAGCGTGCCCACGCTGACTCGCCTGTTGGCAGCGGCAGCTGATCCGGTGCCGTTTGGCGCGGAGGTTTTGCAGGTTTCGGCCAGCCTCGGGGTGAGTTTTTATCCTGCGCCGGATAAATCATCGCCCGGATTGGCGGTTGATGCCGTGCAACTTTTACGGCAGGCCGATCAAGCCATGTATCAGGCCAAGCTGGCCGGCAAGAACTGTTATCACTTTTTCGGTGCCGAGTAGTCCTGCATCCTGGTAGTTCGTACCCCGCATTCCAAGGGCACTGCCCTGCAACCCGCACCAAATGGCGTTCTAGCACATCGACTGCCTGAAGACCCGCGTAAACAGGGCTTCTCCAGCCAGCGGCATATTTTGCCGCCGATGACGCCCGTGATTGCCGATGTTCTTTCGTCAACCCCTTGATTTATCGATACTTAAAATAGTGGCACGCGCCTTGCACAAGCTTGTTTCCCTAATGAGCGAGGAGCGCGAAATGAAGATTGATGAATCCACCGTGACTTTGCAAGGCCAGCATCGTCTGGACAGTGAATGCAAATATGAAGTCACGACCCGGAGCAGTTTCCGTGCGGTGATGGCCAATTTGGCTGAGGCGCCGGAAGCCGCGCAAGCGGCGACAGTGCAGCAGTCCGGCGACAACATCCGGCTGATGCTTGAGCAGTTGATTGCCGAGATTGTCGCGCTGATCTCGGGGCAAAAAAATTCGACAGCGGTCAATATCCGGGATGCGGTGACGGGCGAAGCGGCTAAAGGTTCGCCGGCCGCACCGCAAGCCGCATCGTGTAATCCACCCCCGCCGCGCGAGTTTTCCTGGGAAAGTGTGCTGACCGAGACAATCAAAGAGCACGAAAGCAGCGATTTTTCGGCCAGCGGAACTGTACTGACGGCCGACGGGAAATCCATCACTTTCAATCTCGAGTTATCGATGTGTCGTGATTTCCAGTGTGAACGCAAGGAAGTCAATCGTGGCAAGGTGTCGCTGCTTGATCCGCTGGTGATCAATTTCGACGGTAAGGCCGCGGCGCTGGGTGATACCCGCTTCGAATTTGATCTCGACAGCAATGGTCAGGATGAGACGCTGCACAGTCTCGCCGCCGGCAGCGCATTTCTGGCCTTTGATCGCAATGGCGACGGGCGTATCAACGATGGAAGCGAGCTGTTTGGCGCGCGCTCCGGCAACGGTTTTGCCGATCTTGCGTCGCTGGATAGCGACGGCAACCACTGGCTGGACGAGGCCGACAGCGCTTTTGCTGCGCTCAAGGCGTGGTCACGCGATGCGGAGGGACGGGATCAGCTGTCCAGCCTCGTGGATAAGGGGGTGGGGGCAATCTATCTGGGCGCCAGCGAAACCCCTTTTTCGCTCAAGGATGACGACAACCGGCTGCGTGGCCAGGTGCGTAGCAGCGGTGTTTATCTAAGAGAAGATGGACGTGCGGGGAGTTTGCAGCAGGTTGATCTGGCGGTTTGAGCCGTATTCACGGTGCCGGGCAACTCACGCAGCGCTACGTGTTGCCCGGTAGCCGGCGAGGCAAAACCAGAGATAAGCGATGATCTGTACGCCAAGCAGCGTGAGAAAAGCGGTACGGTCGGCAGTCGCGGCGTTTTGGCCCTGCTTTTGTAAAAATTCGATGAGCAGCCCCATGCTCCATTGCGCGCCAAAGGCACCGAGGAAAACCATCAGATTGAACGCCGTATTGGCGCGCCCCGACAGTGAAACAGGAAAGCCACCCGCTGCCTGCGAATAGGCCAGCGTACCGAAACTTGAGAAGGTGCCGTAGGCAATCCAGAGCAGCATCGTGTGGTTGCTGGCCTGCGTGACGATCAATGCCAGCGCGCAGAGCGATAATCCTAGCCCGATGCCGAGCAGCATGACGGGCTTGATGCCACGCCGCGCCAATCCTGTTGCCAGCAGGCCGATCAAGACGTACGAAATCAGCATCGCAATACTCATTGCTGCCAGATGCTCGGCCGCCACACTGCGCGTAAAGCCATTGACCTGCATCAGCCAGGACATCGACCACAGGCTCTGAATCGCCATGAAGCCGCCAATTCCAGCCATGCCCAGTGGTGCGAAGCGCCAGAAATGAGCGCTGGAAAATACCTGTTTGACGCCTTGCCACTGGGCGCGCAAAGGCTCGGGCGGGTGACTGCCTTGTTTCTCGGGAACGCTAAAAAACAGCCAGACGGAGACGGCCAGCGTGAGTCCGGCCAGCCCGAAAAACACCTCCCGCCAGCCGGTAATGTGCAGTGCTGCTTCGAGCGGCGCGGTGGCCGCCAGTGCACCCAGGCCGCCGGCTGTCATGATCCAGCCGGTCAGCGAGGCTTGCCGCTCCGGCGGGAACCATAGCGAAAAAGCCTTGAAAGCCGCCATCAGACAGGCTGAAACACCCAGCCCGATCAACCCGCGCCCGATTACCAGATCGGCAATGCTGTGACCCAGTGCGAAAAAAAGCGCACCACTGGCAGCGATCAGCAAAAGCCCGGATTCAACACGCCGCGCCCCGAAACGATCGAGCAACATCCCAAGCGGCAACTGGGCGGCAGCAAAAGCGAGAAAGTAAGCGCTGGTGAGCAGGCCGAGACTACCGGCGCCGAGCGCCAGTTCTTCGGTCAACGCCGGGCCGATCACCGCATTCGCAGTCCGGTAGAGGTAGGAGAGAAAATAAGCGCCTGCGAAGGGCAGAAAAAGTTTAAGCCAGAGCATGGAGGGTCATTATGGGCATTGGTTTCACGTGAAACGGCAGGCGTCTATGGGCTTGGCGCTGGTTAAGGCGTCCGGATGATCCCAGAGCCAGGCCGCGCCGCGCACGCCGGAGGAGTCGCCATGTGTCGGCGGATACAGGCGCGTAGCAATTTGCGCTGAAAACACATGAGGTGACCAGTAGCGAGGCACATTGACGTACAGGCGATCAAGTTTTGACAGGCCGCCACCGAGGACGATGACCTCAGGATCAAGGATATTGATGACCTGCGCCAAGGCCTTGGCCAGCCTTTTTTCGTAGCGGACAAGGCTGGCTTCGCAGTTTGCATCGCCGTTGCTGGCGCGCTGGTTAATGGCTTCCGCGCTAAGTTGCTCGCCGTGATGCCGTCGATGATCGCGCTCAAGGCCGGGGCCGGAAAGCCAGGTTTCAACACAGCCCTGACGACCACAATAGCAGGCTGGCGGTGCCAGCATTGCGTCCTCCTGGCCCGGCAGCGGATTGTGGCCCCATTCACCTGCAATGTGATTAGCGCCTGTGAGCACTCGCTCACGTACAACAATGCCACCGCCGACACCGGTGCCGAGAATCACCCCGAACACCACCGTACTGCCCTGCCCCGCACCATCAATTGCCTCAGAAAGCGCAAAGCAGTTGGCGTCATTTTCAAGCCGGATAGTACGCTGAAGAAGTGTTTGCAGATCGTGGCGCAGCGGTTTGCCGATCAGGCAGGTCGAGTTGGCGTTCTTGATCAGGCCACCCGTAGCAGCTTCAGCCCCCGGAATACCCAGCCCGACGCTGCCACGCTGACCAAGCTCGTTCTCAACGGCGGCGAGTAACTCGACAATCGCCGTCAGCGTCGCCGCATAGTCACCCTGCGGCGTTGGTACCCGGCGGCGAATCAGTGAATGCCCCTTTTCGTCGAGTGCGATGATCTCGATTTTGCTGCCGCCAAGATCGATGCCGATGCGCAGCATGGGCGATAGCCGTTCAGGCAGTCAGCCCGACTTTTTCGGTCAAATCAGGAATCTCGACCCGCGCAATCGCTGCGTCGTAAATGTCCTGCATGCCGTCACGGCTACAGATCGAAATATAAAGATCCTGTGCCAGCCCGTTATCCAGCCCGAAAATCCAGCCATGCACGGTCACATCCTGGCCACGGTTCCAGGCTTCCTGCAAAACTGTTGTTTGCGAGACGTTAAGCACCTGTTCGACGACATTGAGTTCGCAAAGCCGGTCAATCCGGGATTCTGTTGTCGGACAGGCATCCAGCAGCCGGGCGTGCTTCTGGCGTACGTCCTGAATATGGCGCAGCCAGTTGTCGACCAGGCCAAGGCGCAGATTCTCGTGCGCAGCCTTGACGCCGCCGCAGCCGTAGTGGCCAACGACCAGAATGTGCTTGACGCGCAACACGTCGACCGCAAACTGCAACACGGAGAGGCAGTTAAGATCGCTATGTACGACCAGGTTGGCGACGTTGCGATGAACAAACACTTCGCCCGGCAACAGACCGGTGATCTGGTTGGCCGGTACGCGTGAGTCGGAGCAGCCAATCCACAGATACTCCGGCGACTGGATACTGGCAAGTCGCTTGAAAAAATCCGGGTTCTCCGTGCGCATTTGCTCGGACCACAGGCGATTTTGCTCGAAGAGGTGTTTCAGATCTGACATGGGAAGGCTCCGGTTGTGCCGTTGTTGCATTGTCCGCTTGTGGCAGACAACGCCTGGCGGCAGCTATTGTACCGCCCTATGGCTAACGCCGAAGCGGCACTCAGATCCGCACAACGACGGCGCGGACGTTGCCCAGAGCGCCGGTTGCGCTTTGCAGTATTGAAGCACCAACCTGGAAGAGTAGCGTGAACAGGTTACGTTCTGAGTAGAGGCACAGCGGGCCATGCAGATCGTAAAGATCGGCCAGCCCGGCGGGCAACTCGGCAAAGCGATCTTCAACCCGCTTGCCGCTATCCGGGTATTGATCGCCGATCATGGAATGCAGCCCGTAGGTCGAGAGATAGAGTTTGCCGCCAATTTTGAGCAGGGACATCAGCTTGCACAGGGCTTGATATGCTTGTTCATAGGGCAGCGGATGCAGCACCAGTTGGCTAACAATCACATCAAAAGGCGCCTCGGGTAGAGCGCCTGAGTCGGGTAATTTTGCCAGAGTGAATGGTACAACGCGCAACCCCCGGTGATTCTGGGGGCAGGCTTCAACGACCACTTGTGCGCCACTGCTGGCCAGTTGGACAGCAAGGTCGCTGACTTCACGGCCGAAAATCAGCGCTGAAACATCAGCGCCAGCATGCAGGCGGTTCTCAACTTCCTTGAACGCCATCTCGTTGAGCTCGCCGGAGAAAAGACGGATTCGCGTCGATTCAGAATCGTGGGCCATATTGCTCATGTCCCTGCTCCCTGAGTGTTTCGGTTATTGTTCCCCAATGCGGGTGCCGTGACAATAGGCAAAAGCCAATGAGTCAAAACATCACGGCAAAAAGTGCCCGGCTTGCGCTGAGCACATTGAAGTTTTTCAAATAGCGCGAATAATTCAAATCCGAGGAGCAATCATGCTGGTCAAGTTCGATTCAAGTGTCTCTGGCGAGATGCTGATGCTCGCTGATGTGGCTAAACGCCTGTTGCAGATTATTGGCAAGGAGCGCACGGCGCGTGGCGTGATTACGACGGATCAATTGCCTGAAGCACTGGCACGGCTGCGTCTTGCCGTGGCCGAGGAAAAAAGCGGCAGGCAGGAAAATGGCACCGTTGATAACGGCTATCCCGACCCGGATGACGAAACTGCAACCGAGCCGCCAGTCGGCCTTGCCCGGCGTGCTTACCCGTTTATCGAGATGCTGGAATGGACGCAGCGCGAAGACGGGTTTGTCCTGTGGGAAGCAGCGCAGGATTTTTGATGCCCGGCAAGGGTAAGGGATGCACGACCTACCTTGTTTCTATGGCGGCAATTCAATTGCATTAACTTTGCGGTGCGCCATAAAACCGCACCTGATTGCGCCCGGCTTCTTTGGCCTGATACATGGCGACATCGGCCCATTTCAGAATATCGCTCTGATTTTCCTGTTCATTGACGAACATGACGACGCCGATACTGGTCGTGCAATGGTGTTCGACGATGCTTGCCTGCTGCCCCTGCTGATGTGTTTCGAGCAGATAAGGCTCAGCCAGCGCGGCGCGGATTTTCTCGGCAATGATGCCGGCCTGTCGGGTGGATTCGGCTTTATCCACATCCAGTTCGCTGATGATCACCACAAACTCGTCACCACCAAAGCGTGCCACGGTATCCATTTCACGCACGCTGCATTTCAGGCGTTCCGCCACTTCGATCAAGAGCAAATCGCCGACTGCATGGCCATAGTTGTCATTGAGCGGCTTGAAATTGTCCAGATCGAAAAACATCACTGCACCATAGCAGCCGCTGCGCTTGCTGACTGACATGGCCTGGCTCAAACGATCGTTGAGCAGGCGGCGGTTGGGTAGCCCGGTCAGTAAATCGTAGAAAGCGAGCTGGTGCACCTGCGCTTCCATCTGCTTGCGTTCCGTGATGTCGCGCGAGAGGACGATGAAGCGATGCGCTTCGTTATGCACCGTGGCCTTGCGGGCAACCGAGAGCTCGAACCATGTTTCGCCCTGCGCGAGCGCCAGCGCGATCTGTTTGCCATTTGAATAGCCGTTTGTATTGGCCTCCTGCAAGGCGGTCATCACGATAGCAGCGGCATCTGCTTGCATCACATCAGGTATCCGCTTGCCGAGCAGTGCTGCCGGCGGCGCAACCAGCAAATCGGTTCGCGGGGAATGGAAGTCGTGGTAAGTACCCTCAAGGTCGACTTCGAACAGCAAATCCGGAATGGCGTTGAGCGTGCCCAGCAGGCGGGCTTCACTTTCGCGCAACTGCTGCTCTTGCTGGAGAACGAGGCGATGCTG
>CAJBIL010000405.1 GCA_903953145.1 uncultured beta proteobacterium | reverse complement strand
CAGCGGCAACGGCGTATCTGGACTTCTCTTGGGCATCTATTTGCATGAGCAGCGGGCTTCTCTTGAATGGGCAAAGCCGGATTTTACCCGCCAATCCAATCGTCGCCGATATTGACTGTGGGGTGAGCGTTGTATGGCGCCGCCCTGAAAAGGGACGGCGAGCATGCGCCCAAAGGCAATCGCCCTGTAAGCCAATAGATACGGGCATCTTGCGAAGTCAAAGTAGCTAGAACCAGCATCCATGCGCCTTCCAGGGCAGCATCGGTTTTATGCCCGGAGGTGGCGGAATGTTTGCACCTTCTGGTCAGAACTTATATCCCACGTTAAACCAGCCCATCGGTCGTTTGTCCTCGGTATCCGAAACCGGTTTCCCGCCCTCGATTCGCCAGGCCAACAGCGCATCCATACTCCACCCACCTTGCTGATAGCGCACACCCATGCCACCGCCGGCCAGGCTTCGACTATTGGTGCCGGCAGCCCAAGGCTCGGCATTGATCGTCACCCGACCACTGTCGTAAAACGCATAAGGCGTGAAATCCGCCATCGCGTAACGCAGCTCAATCTGCGTCAGCCAGCCTTTGTCACCAAAGCCTTCACCACTCGGATAAGCACGAACCCCATAAGCGCCCCCCAAGCCAAACTTCTCCGACGAATCCAGATTTTTGCTGGCGGTCTGGGCTGAAACACGGCCATACAGGCTGAAGTTAGCGGGCAAAGCCTGCACGCGTGCCAGATCAAGATTCAGCTTATCAAAGTGCCCTTGCGTGCGCGCCGATGCCTGATCTTGAGCGATGGCCGTCGTGCCGAGATCAAGTTTTCCATAGGTCCAGGTCAGCGAGCCATAGTTAATGCCGCCCCCCAGTAGCTCATCGCGCCGGTTAAAGCCAAGGCTGAGCGGCAGCAGATTGCTCGATTTGCTCGACTGCGTGTTGGCCGCCCCTTGCCTGTCAAAGAGTGCCTTGTGTTGCAAGCTCCACGAGAGGTTGAGGTTGGCGCGCTGCGTGCGAATGAGCGGATACGTCAGCCCCAGGGTGGTCGTTTTGGCCGTGCCGCTCGCTTCTGCACTGGCAAATTCTCTGGCCAGCTTATAGGCGGTATGGCCGTAGCTGATCTGGCCGCGCAGGCCGGATACGCCGAGTGGCAGGCTATAGCCCAGATTACCCAGCCACATGTTTTCATCGGAATAGAGCGAGTTCAGCGTGATCTGGTCGCCCGGCATAAAGGGGCTGTCGGCATTCAGATTCAAGCGGACACGGTGATAGCCGGTATAGCGGTTGCCGTTATTGTCGAGACCAAGCTCAGCACCGACTCGCGGGGTTCGCTCAACTTGCACGTTAAGGTCGCCCGACCCCACCGCCTGCCCGGGGCGGAGAATCGGGGTGACATGGACGCCTGGCAGGTCATCCATCAGCAAGGTTAAGCGCTCCAGCGGGGCACTTTCAATGACGTCTCCCGAGCGGAGCGACGACAGGAAAGCCTGTGCCGTCACACTGAGCTCCGGATCGCCGCTGGCCAGAATCTGGCCATAGCGCCCCTCGACGACATCGATGGTCAGCGTGCCGTCTTTCATGTCCTGCGCGGGCAGATAGGCCATGGCGAAGGCGTATCCCGCAGCGCGGTAGTGCTCGGAAATCCGGTTGGCAAGCCCCTTCAGACCGGCAAGATCATAGGTGTTGCCGGTCACCTCACCGAGCGATGCCAGCAAATCAGCTTCGCTGTAGCGGGTGTTGCCGGTGATCCGCAGCGTCTTGAGCTCGACCTGTGCGCCGCCGGGCAGGCTATCCGGTAAAGCGGGGGATTTAATATCCAGCACGGGGGAGGGGTTTGGCGCTTCAAGGCGTGGGGGTGCAGCTTCCTGCAACACGCGCCCGGCA
This sequence comes from uncultured beta proteobacterium, assembly GCA_903953145.1. GTDB lineage: Bacteria > Pseudomonadota > Gammaproteobacteria > Burkholderiales > Rhodocyclaceae > CAJBIL01. The sequence continues at coordinate 853 of CAJBIL010000405.1, read as the reverse complement.
TCGGGGGCGATCTGGGCTTGAACCGATGCGCTCAGCAAAAGCGCAGGGAGCGAAACCAGCAGCGAAGAGGCAAACGATCCTGACCGCGAAGATTTGGCCGCAATCATTGAACGCGCGCCTGCTTCTTCAGGGTCAGTGCCTTGGCTTCAAGCGCTTGGCGAGCCAGCAGATCGGCGACTTGTGCCTTGCTCGCTTCGAGGGTCGGTGGCGTGAACGAACGCTTTTCTTCGAGTTGCAGCACGTGCCAGCCTTGCGCTGTCTGTACAGGTTGTGGCGAAAGCTGGCCCTTCTCAATCCGTGCGATCGCTTCTGCCACTGGCGGCAGAAAGTTGCTGATGAGCGTCCAGTCGGTGAGCCCGCCTCGCCCCCTGGTTTCGTTATCGCGAGAAGATTCGGCCGCCAGATCAGCCATCTTGGCGCCGCCCTTGATCCGTTCGATCAGTTGGCGTGCTGTGGCTTCGTCAGCGACCAGAAGATGGCGCACCAGGTATTGCTGATCCCCCATGCGGGCGACCTGGCGCTCATATTCTGCCTTGATTTCTTCATCAGTCACGCGGGTCTCGCTCAGCACCTTTTGCTGCCAGGCATTGGCCAGAACATTTTGCTGGGCCAATTCAATTTGGGCCTGAACCAGCGGGTTTTTGTCCAAGCTGGCCTTGCGCGCCTCCTGGGCCATCATGGCCTGGTTAATCAGCGCCTCGCGAACACCGTTGCGTAATTCTGGAGAATCCTTCGCCCCCCGGGCTATTTGCTCGCGAAATAGCACTTCTGCCCGCGCATTGGATTGCGCCTCGCCGTTGATGGTGACATAGGGCTGGCTTAGCGTGGATTGCTCACCTTGCGGTGTAACTTT